>NZ_BAABJQ010000015.1:0-216238 GCF_039543385.1 Rugosimonospora acidiphila | reverse complement strand
GGACCGCCGGTGGACCGGCCCTGTCCGGCGCGCCGATCCGGCCGCCGGCTCGGCGTGAGCCACGCCCACCGGAAACCTCGTGCGGCTCAGTCCGGGGGTTGTGGCGCGCTGACCGTCTGCGCCGAGGTGCGCCGCTCCAGGAACGAGCCCGGCGCGGCGTTCGGGTCGGCGGTGCGCCGGTCCGACTCGTCGAGGATGGCCGCCGCCTGCTCCCGGCGGTCGTCGCTGCCGGCCGCCTCCTCCTCCGGGAGCAGGTGCTCGGCCCTCCGGCGTACCCGATCCTGTTCGTCGTGTGATCCGCTCATACCGGGCCCGTACCCGCCCGGGCCGTCGGCGACACCCGCTGGCGACATCCGCCTGAGGCCCCCGACGCCGTCGCGGGCGGTTCAGGGGGCGAGTTGCGGCCGCACGGCGTGCGGGTGCTCGGGCTGGAGAGGGAGGCGGTGCCGGCCGCGTACGTGCGCGCGCTCGGCCTGCACGTGCGCGGCATCGCCTCGGTGGTTCGGCGGCGCCGCCGTCACGTCACCGTCGACAGCAGCATGATGAACCCGAAACCGACCAGCGACACCGCGGTCTCCATCACCGACCAGGACGCGAAGGTCTGGCCGACGGTCAGCCCGAACGACTCCTTCACGAGCCAGAAGCCGGCGTCGTTGACGTGCGAGAGGAACAGCGATCCGGTCCCGATGGCGAGCGCCAGCAGGGCGGCGTGGGTGGGGCTCAGGGAGGTCGCCAGCGGCCCGACGATGCCGGCGGCGGTGATGGTGGCGACGGTCGCGGATCCGGTCGCCAACCGCAGCGCCACCGCGATGAGATAGCCCAGCACGAGCACGGACAGGTGCGCGCTGTTGGCGAACTTGGCCACCGTGTCGCCGACCCCGGCGCCGATGAGGGTCTGCTTGAAGCCCCCGCCGGCGCCGACGATGAGGATGACCGCCGCGACCGGCGCGACGCTGGCGCCGATCCGCGACGCGACCGCCGACCCGGTGAACCCGACCGCGTACCCGAAGGTCACCATCGCGAGGAGCACGGCGAGGGTCAGCGCGACCAGCGGTTCACCGATGAAGTCCAGCACGGTCCGGGCCATGGGCGCGTGCTTCGCGTCCGGCCACACGATGTCCGCCAGCGCCTTGAGCAGCATGAGGATGACGGGGAACAGGATGGTGAACAGGGTGGCCCCGAACGACGGGGGCCGGGTGACCTCATCGCCGCGCGTGCCTCCCGCCGTCGTGTCGACGCCGCCGGCCCGCTCCGGGGCACCGACCGGTACCCGCCGGGCGATCACGACCGACAGCAGCGGGCCGCAGACCACGACGGTCGGGAGCGCGACCAGCAGGCCGAGCGCCAGCGTGGTACCGAGCTGCGCGTGTACGGCGCTGATCGCGAGCAGCGGGCCGGGATGCGGCGGAATCAACCCGTGCAGCACGGACAGGCCGGCGAGCGCCGGGATCGCGACCCTCATCAGGCGCAGGCCGGAGCGTTGGGCGACCAGCACGATGACGGGCAGCAGCAGCACCAGGCCGATCTCGAAGAACATCGGTATGCCGACGATGATGGCGACCAGGGCGGTAGCCCACGGTACCGCCGCGGGCGGTGCCTTCGACAGCAGCGTGTCGATGACCCGGTCGGCGCCGCCGGAATCGGCCAGCAGCTTGCCGAGCATCGCGCCGAGGGCGATGAGCAGGCCGACCTCCTGCAGGGTGCTGCCGACCCCAGACTCGAAGTTGGTGACGATTTTTCCCAGCGGGACGCCGGAGGCCACGCCCACGAACGCCGAACCCACCAGCAGGGACAGGAACGGGTGCGTCTTCGCCAGGACGATGAGCGCGACGACGATGGCGATGCCGAGGACGGTGACCGCGATCAGCCGGGTGTCGTGCGTTCCCCAAGGCTGGGCGGCGGCCTCGATGTGCAGCGTGTACACGGCGATTTTCCCCTCCGATCCATCGAAGTTGACCGAAGTTGATCACGCACACATCTTAGGTCGGGATCGATGGTTCGGCGCGGCACACGAGCACCCAGGCGGGTACGCGCGGGGCCACCCGGCGGCGAACCGGGCGTGACGCCGCTCACAGAGTCGCACCGGCCCGAGGACGCCGCCCCGGTGGTGGTGGTCACCGAGACACAGCACCGCCGGTGCGGCGAGCGGGAGCAGCGATTACCGTGGCCGTAGGTCCCGCCCACGAAACACCGCACGGAGAACGATGAGCACGCTTTCCCTCGCCGTCGACCGGCTCCTGACGCTCGGTACCACCGGCCACCACCCGGCCAGCGCCATAGCCGGCGTGCGCACCGATTCCGGCACCGAGGTCGAGGCCGGCGGCTGGGCGAAGCTGCCGGTGGGCGACGCCCCGGGCGTCCCGATGGCGCGGGAAACCCTGCTGGACCTGGCCTCGGTCACCAAGGTCGCGTCAACCACCACCCTGGCCATGCGGTTGGTGGCCGCCGGCCAGTTGAGCCTGGAGGCGCCCGCGCGGCGGTACCTCCCGGACTTCGACGGCGAGGGGAAGGACGGCGTCACGGTCGAGCAGCTGCTCACCCACACCGCTGGCCTGCCGCCCTGGTGGCCGCTGTACTGCGAGACGCGGGACCGCGACACCGCGCTGGAGCGCGCGCAGGCGCTGCCGTTGGCGGCGAAGCCGGGCACCGAGTGGCGGTACTCCGACCTCGGGCTCATTCTGGCCGGTCACATCGTCGAGCGAATCACCACGCTCAACCTCGCCGACGCCTTCCGCCGCCTGGTCGCCGAGCCGCTCGGCCTCACCGCGGTCTACGGCCCCGTGCCCGCCGAGCGGGCCGCGGCCGGCGGGGACAGCGACGCGTACGAGTTCGGCATGATCGCCACCGGCGAGCCGCACCCCGTCCCCTTCACCACCGACAGCTTCACCGGCTGGCGACGGGGGGAGCTGCGCGGCGTGGCCAACGACGGCAACGCCGCACACGCACTCGGTGGCGTCGCGGGCCACGCCGGGCTCTTCGCCACCGTCGACGACCTGCTCACCCTCGGTGCCGCGGTGCGCGGCGGCGACCTCGTGCCCCACGCCGTCCTCGCGCGGTTCGCCACGCCCAACGCCGTCCACCCGGAGCAGGCGGTCGGCTTCCGCTGCCGGCGGCTGGAGGTCGGCGGGCAGGCGCTCACCGTCCTGCACCACGGCGGATTCACCGGGACCTTCCTCGCCCTGGCGATCGAGCGCGAGTTGGTGGTCGCCGGGGGCGCGATGCGCCTGTACGGCACCCTCGGGCCGATCCCCGCGTCCCTCACCGGTCCCACCGGCGGCACCGCACCCGACGTGACCGGTCTGGTCCCGGGCACGGACATCCAGGGCGTCCTGCTCGACGCGGCGCGCGAGGCGCTGGCGGACTGACCCGGGCACGCTGGCGCGGGCTCAGCGACCCGCGTCGGCGATCAGGTCGGTGGAGACCCGCCAGAGCCGGGCGGCGGCCTCGGGATCGAGCGCGTAGCCGGCCACCCCGCGCCGTACCCCGGGCTGGTGCGGGCCGGCCTCCTGGCAGTCCTCGAAGTAGCGTCCGGTCACGCCGTTGACCAGTGGGGAGCCGGCGAGCAGGACCGACGTCGCGGCTCCCTGCTCGACGTTCTTCCACGACACGTCGGCGCTGTTCGGGTCGAACGAGGCCGGTGCGCTGCCCACGGTGCCGCCGTACCGGGTCAGGTTGGTACCCAGGATCCGGCCCGGGTTCAGGGCGTTGACGGCGATGCCGTCGCCTTCCCAGCGCTTGGCCGCCTCGACCGCGAACAGGATGTTCGCCGTCTTCGACTGCCCGTACGCCTGCCACTTGTCGTATTCGCGGCGCCGGAAGTGCAGGTCGTCGAAGTCGAGGTTCGCGTTGACGTGACCGACCGAGCTGACGACGACGACACGGGCGTCGCCGGCCGCGGCCAGCCAGGGGTGCAGCCCCACCGCGAGGGCGAAGTGGCCGAGGTGGTTGGTGGCGAACTGCAGCTCCCAGCCCCGCGGCGTACGCAGTTCGGGGGTGGCCATGATCCCGGCGTTGTTGACGAGGATGTGCAGCGGCTCGGACCAGGCCGACCCGAACGCCGCCACCGACCGCTGGTCGGCCAGGTCCAGCGGGGCGACCAGGATCTGGGCGTTGCCGGTCGTCGCGATCAGGTCCTCGGCGACCCGTTGGCCCGCGGCGACATCGCGCACCGCGAGGGTGATCCGCGCACCGGCGGCGGCGAGTGCCCGCGCGGTCTCGACGCCGATGCCGGATGACGCGCCGGTCACGATGGCGCGGCGCCCGGGCAGGTCGACTCCGGCCATGACCTCGGCGGCCGTCGAGGTGGCCCCGAAGGGTGTGGTGATGAGGTCTGACATGGGCTTCTCCTCGTGATGGATGGCAGGGCGAGCCACGGGCTAGGCTATATACGGACCGCGGTCCGCATACGGTCCAGCCTAAGCGGAGCCGGGTCCGTTTACCAGCGGCATGGGTCACACCCGAATGAGGAACAGGGGGGATATCGTGCCCGATCGTCCGCTTCGTGCCGACGCGCGAAGCAACCATGACCGTCTGCTGGTGGTGGCCGCGGAGGCCTTCGCCCGCGAGGGCACGCAGACCTCGCTGAAGGCGATCGCCCGGGCCGCCGGGGTCGGCATCGGCACCCTCTACCGCCGCTTCCCCACCCGGGAATCCCTGGTCGAGGCGGTCTACCGCAACGAGGTCATCCGCCTGTGCGACGCCGCCGCGGAGCTGCTGCGGACGCTCACCCCGGCGGCGGCGCTGCCCGCCTGGATGGAGAGGTTCGTCGACTTCATGGCGGCGAAGCACGGCATGGCGGACGTCCTGCGCGCGGTGCTGCTGTCGGAAGAGGACCGGATGCACACCCGGGACCTGCTGCGGGCGGCGATCGCGACGCTGCTCGACGCGGGTACGGCCGCCGGCGGCGTGCGCCCCGGCGTCGACCCGAACGATGTCCTGATGGGTCTCGGCGGCATCACCATGATCGCCGGCGAGGAGGACCAGCGGGACCTGGCGAGCCGCCTGATCGGCCTGCTCCTGCACGGCATCGCCACCGCCGCCGAGGGCCCCGGCGGCACGGCCTGACGGCCCGGGGCACCGGCCTGACGGCCCGGGGCACCGGCCTGACGGCCCGGGGCACCGGCCAGCCGCCGGCGGGGTGCCGGAGCCGACCGGCCGTGGCAGCATGAAGACGTGCTGAAGGTCGAATTCAACGGTCACAGCGCAGGCATCGAGGACATGCATCGGGTGGCGACCTGGAACTACGGCCACTTCACCTCGATGCAGGTGCGCCAGGGGGCGGTCCGCGGTCTGGACCGGCACCTGGAGCGTCTGGCGAGGGCATCGCGCGAGCTTTTCCCCGACGCCGCCGACGGCGGTCCGGACCGCCTCCGCGGCCTGATCCGGCATGCGCTCGACGGCGAGGGCGACGCGACGGTTCGGGTGACCGTGATCCCCCGGGACGGCGAGATGGCGGCTACCGACGTCATGGTGTCAGTCTCCGAACCCCTCACCGACGCGCCGGAGCCGGCGTGGCTGGTGCGCGCGGTCACCTACGAGCGGGACCTGCCGCACCTCAAGCACGTCGCGACCATGGGCCTCACCCACCAGCTCCGGCAGGCCCGTGAGGCGGGATTCGACGACGTGCTCTTCGTGGGCCGGGACGGGTACGTGCGGGAGGGCTCGGAGTGGAACGTCGCGTTCTGGGACGGCGCGCGGGTCGTCTGGCCCGAGGCCGAGGCGCTGCCCGGCATCGCCATGCACCTGCTGCGGCAGGGGTTGCGACGGACCGGCGTGCCCTGGACGGCTCGGCGGGTGGCTGTCGGCGCGCTTGCCGGGTTCACGGCCGCGGCGGCGACCAACTCGAGCTGCCCCAGCCAGCCGCTGGCCCGGATCGGCGGTACGAGCTTCCCCGGGGACGACGGCACCCTGGACGCGGTCCTGCGGTCGGCGTGGGCCGAGGTCCCGTGGGATGTGCTCTAAGCGACGTCTCTTTCATCCCTCCGGGACGTGGGTTGTTTCCTCGACCGGACGCTCATGGCGGCCACCTTCGCGGCGGAGTGATCCGCACTCGACCGGGAAACCGCCCAGCCGTGCCCGGCGTCCAGCCGGCGACAAACGTCGTCGCCGGCCGGGCGCCGCTCGCGAATGAATCCGATTATTCCGGGCCGGTCAGGCCTTCACGAAGGCGTTGGTGAACGCCGGATACCCGAAGACGCTGCCGATGAACAGGCCGCCGGCCTTCGAGCCGTGTAGCTCGTAGCGGACGTCCACATACAGCGGCACGGCGGGGGCCAGTTCCTTCATGATGCGCTGGTCCAGCTTCGCCCACTCGGGTCCCTGCTTCGCCGGGTCCAGCGCCAGTACCCGGTCGAACTCGGAGTCGATCGCCGGATCATCCACATAGGAGGTGTCGCTGTTGCCAGAGTCTTGAATCTTGCGGCCGTCGAACAGCGGCGGCAGGATCGACGCGCCGCTGGGCCAGTCCGCTGCCCAGTTGTCGACGTACAGGTCCCACGGGTTGTTCTTCTCCTTGGTCTCGTCCAGCTTCGAGTCCTCGGGGATCGGCTTCACCGTGATCTTGAAGCCGGCCTTCTCCAGGTTGTTCTTCAGCTGGGTGGCGATCTCCAGGTCCACCGAGTCGTCCGCGGAGCCCAGTACCAACTCCGGTGTCTTCCCGGCCAGCAACTGCTTGGCCTTGGCGATGTCCCCGGTGTCGCCGGCCGGGTAGGCGTCGTACTGCTGGTACCCGATGGTGCCCGGCGGCATCAGGGTGGTCACCGGCGAGGCGACCGTCGGGCCGCCGAGCGTCTTGATCAGATCCGAGCGGTCGATGGCGTAGTTCAGCGCCTGCCGGACGCTCAGGTCGGTGACCCGCTGCACGTTGATGCTCAGCCGGGCCTCGCTCGGGGTCGGCGAGGTCAGCACCTGATCGTGCAGGTTGGTGTCCCCGACGACCCGTGCCATCAGCGAGGATGGCACGTCGTCCCAGGCCAGCGCGCTCTGGTCCGGTCCGCTGTCGCTGATCATCCGGTTGTTGGCCGCGTCCCGGTCGGGGCCGAAGGAGAAGACGAACTTGTCCGGGTACTGGTGGCGGACCGGGTCGGTGGCCGGGTCCCAGTACTGGTTGCGTTCCAGGTCCAGCTCCACCCCGGGCACGTTCTTCGTGACCCGGTAGGGGCCGGACGACAGCGGCTGGCTGTCCAGGTTGACGCCGGTGTCCTTGTCGGGCTCCAGCGGAGCGCTGGACGGCAGCGACGCGGCGAACGGCAGGTCGCAGTGCGGCATTTTGAACTCGAAGCGCAGCGTCTTGTCGTCCGGCGCGGTCAGCCCCGGCGGTAGGGCGGCCGCCTTCGGCGTGAAGTGCCAGGCGGTGTCGAACTGCGGCGTGTTCGCCAGCCACTCCTGGAGGTAGGTCGGGCCGCCGGTGAGGTCGGGGTCGAACGACCGGGCGATGCCGTAGGCGATGTCCTTGGCCGTGATGGCCGTGCCGTCCTCGAACTTGAGCCCGTCCTTGATGGTGAACTGCCACGTCTTGCAGTCCTTGTTGACGTCCGTGCCCGGCGTGGTGGCCAGGTCACCGACCAGCGTGAGGTGCCCCTTGCCGTCGTCCTTCCAGGTGGTCAGCGACCTGCTGTAGAGCGGCGCGGTCATCAGTCCGACGAACGAGTAGATCCGCTGCGGGTCGAGGTGCGAAATCTTGGCCTGCTTCAGGACGTAGAAGGTGCCGCCCTTGCGGGCATCCGGTACTTCCGCGGCGGGGCCGAGGGAGTCCTTCGGGTTGGTGTCGATCACGCCGGTGGACGTGCGGGTGTTGCCGGCCGTGTCGTGCTGCCCCGTGTTCTTGGTACACGCACTCAGCGTCAGGGCCAGCGCGAGAACGGCACCGCCGGCCGCGGCGGTTCGTAGTCGCATGTCGCCTCCTTCTCCTTATATCGGGTATCTGTCCCGGTGAAGCGTCCCGAGGTCGCGGTAGGGGAGTGGCGGTGTTCGTGGGTCGGGCCCCGGCGGCGGGCTACCGGAGGCGGACCCGGGGGTCGATGGCCGCGTACAGCACGTCGACCACGATGTTCGCCACCACGATGAAGACGGCCGCGATCAGTACGGTGGCCATGATGGTGGGCAGGTCCCCCTCGCGCACCGCGTCCCAGGCGGTGCGCCCCAGCCCCTGCAGGCCGAAGGTGGTCTCGGTGACCACCGTGCCACCGAGGGCGGCACCGACGTCCATGCCTGCGATGGTGATCAGCGGGGTGATGGCCGCCCGCAGCGCGTGCCGGCCGTACACGGTCGATCGGGGCAGGCCCTTGGCCCGGGCGGTACGCACGAAGTCCTCGGACAGGGTCTCCACCATCTGGGCCCGGGACAGCCGCGCGTAGATGGCACAGAACAGGAACGCCAGCGTCACCCAGGCCAGCACCAGCCCGTCGGCCCACCGCAACGGGTCGACCAGAATCGAGGTGTAGTGCGGCACGGGTACGACGTGCAGCGTGTAGCTGAACACCAGCAGCAGTACCGCGCCGACGAAGTACAACTGCAGCGACGCACCGGTCAGCGAGAAGCCGATGGCGAGCCGGTCCAGCAGCGTGCCCCGGCGCAAGGCGGATGTCATCCCGAGCCCGACGCCGAGCCCGAACCACAGCACCGCCGCCGGGATCACGATAGACAGCGTCACCGGCAGCACCCGGGTCAGGGTGTGGGTCACCGGTTCGCTGTTGACGTACGAGTAGCCGAGGCACGGTGCGTCGCAGTGGCCGCCCTGGGCGCTGTTGAGGTCGCGCCCGACGAAGATGCCCTTCATGTAACCCACGTACTGCTGGTAGAGCGGGTCGGACAGGCCGAGTTCCTGCCGTACCCGCTCCAGCCGCTGCGCGTCGCAGTTCTTCGGGCACATCGCGGTCACCGGGTCGCGCGGCAGCGCGAAGAACATCAGGAAGCTCAGCACGCTGACCGCGAGCAGCACGAGTATCGCCGAGAGCAGGCGCTTGACCAGAAATCGCAGCACGGCGGGCCTCTCAGCGGGAGGACTTCGGGTCGAGCGCGTCGCGCAGCGAGTCACCGAACAGGTTGAAGGCGAGCACGAGCAGGAAGATCGTCACGCCGGGGAAGAAGACATAGGTCGGATCGGTCTGCAGGTAGTCGATGCTCCTATAGATCATGGCGCCGAAGTCCGGTGTGGGGTCGACGATGCCGATGCCCAGGAACGACAGGACGGCCTCACCGGTCACGTACGAGGGCACGGCCAGCGAGAAGGAGACCAGGATCGGCGCCCAGGTGTTCGGCAGCAACTGGCGGAACAGCATGTGCCCCAGGCCGACCCCGCTGGCCCGCGCGGCCTCCACGAACTCTCGTTCGCGCAGCGAGACGATCTGCCCGCGGACCAGCCGCGCGGCCCCGGTCCAGCCGAAGACGGCGAACACCACGATCAGCAGGCCCGCCCGGAACACCGCCGGCTCGGCCTGCCGGGGCCCGTAGAAGCGCAGGGTCACCGTGGGCACCAGCGCCAGCGCGACCACCAGGAACGGCATCGCCAGGGCGAAGTCGGTGACCCAACCGATGACCGCACCCACCCAGCCGCCCAGGTAGCCGGCGAGCACCCCGGCGGCGACGCCGATCAGGGTGGTGATGACCGCCGCCGCCACCGCGATAACCAGCGAGGTGCGCAGCCCGTAGACCATCCGGATGAAGATGTCCCGACCCAGCCCCGGCTCCAGGCCGAACCAGTGCCCGCCGGTGATGCCCCCCGCGTAACCCAACGGCATGCCGAGGCCATCGAGAGCGTCCTGGAACTGCTGCTGCGGCCCCACCCCGTACAGGCGCTGGATGAGCGGCGCGGCGAGCGCTACCACGACGAAGAGGATGAGCACCGCGCCGCTGACGGTGGCGACGCGGTCCCGGCGCAGCCGGGCCCACGCCTGCTGCCCCGGCGAGCGGCCGACCAGGCCGGCCTTCGGTAGTGGCGGCTGCGGTCCGGTGGCCGAGATCTCGGACAGCGCGATGTCGTCGGCGTTGGACAGGCTCATCGCCACCACCTCCGGCTGAAGGAATTCCTCACCGCGGCGGCCCCGACTCCGGGAAATGGCATGCGGTCAGCTGCGCCCCGCCGTCCCGGTGGGCGAGGGCGGGCTCGCGCGTCGCGCAGAGGTCCTGCGCCTTCCAGCACCGGCCGCGGAACCGGCAGCCGGACTCAGCCTCGAGCGAGGAGGACACGTCGCCGGTCAGCCGGATGCGCGCGGGCGGGGCACCGATCCGGGCCACGTCCGGCACCGCGGACAGCAGGGCCCTCGTGTACGGGTGCTGCGGATTGCGGTAGATGTCATCGCGGGCACCGATCTCGACGATCCTGCCCAGGTACATCACGGCCACCCGGTGGCTGAAGTGCCGCACCACGGCCAGGTCGTGCGCGATGAACAGGAACGCCAGGCCCAGGTCCCGCTGCAGCTGGCGCAGCAGGTTGACCACCTGCGCCTGGATCGACACGTCCAGCGCGGAGACCGGTTCGTCGGCGACGATGAGCTTGGGCCGCAGCGCCAGCGCCCTGGCGATGCCGACGCGCTGGCGCTGCCCGCCGGAGAACTCGTGCGGGTAGCGGTTGTAGTGCTCCGGGTTGAGTCCGACGATCTCCAGCAGATCGCGTACCCGCCGTGTGATCCCGCCCGGCGGACGAACCCCGTTGACCCGCAGGGGAATCGCCACGATCTCGCCGACGGTGTGGCGTGGGTTCAGCGAGGAGTACGGGTCCTGGAAGATGATTTGCAGCTGTCGCCGCAGCGGGCGCAGGGCCCGGCCGCGCAGGTGCGTGATGTCCTGCCCGTCGAAGCTGATCCGCCCCGAGGTCGGTTCCAGCAGGCGCACCAGCATCCGCCCGGTGGTGGTCTTCCCGCAGCCGGACTCGCCGACCAGGCCGAGCGTTTCGCCCGGACGCACGTCGAAGTCGATGCCGTCCACGGCGCGCACGATCGAGTGGGTGCGCGGGCCGCGCCGCGCCACGAAGTGCCGCGTCAGCCCCTCGACCGCGAGCAGTGGAGCCGGCCGTGAATCGCCGGTGGTCTGTGAATCGCCCGTAGCCTTTGAGTCGCCGTCGGGCGTCGCGGCCCCTGAATCGTCGGGGTCCGGCTCGGGTCGGCGCTGGCGCGGCGTCATCCCGGCACCTCCGTGCGCGCGACGTCGCGGCGGTACAGGCGCTCGCGCTCGGCCTCGGACAGGTGGCAGGCCACCACGTGCCCGGGCGCGCCCGCCGGTAGCAACTCCGGTATCTCGGTCGTGCTGCGTCCACCGGTGGCGTCGGCGTAACCGCAGCGCGGATGGAAGGCGCATCCGGCGGGTAGGTCGATCATGCTGGGTGGGCTGCCGGCGACCGGCACCAGCTCGGCGTCCGGGTCGCCGTGCAGCGACGGTACGCTGGCCAACAACCCCCAGGTGTACGGGTGCCGCGGGTGGCGCAGGACCTGCTCCACGCTGCCCTGCTCGACGGTCCGCCCGCCGTACATGACCAGCACGTCGTGCGCGACCTGGCTGACCACTCCGAGATCGTGCGTGACGAGCACGATCGCGGTATTGAACTCCGCCTGAAGCTCGGCCAGCAGGTCGAGGATCTGCGCCTGCACGGTCACGTCCAGCGCGGTGGTCGGCTCATCGGCGATCAGCAGGTCGGGATTGTTCACCAGGGCCATCGCGATCATGACCCGCTGGCGCATGCCGCCGGAGAACTCGTGCGGGTACCGGTCGATCCGCTGCTCGGGTCGGGGAATACCGACCCGGCCGAGCATCGCTACGGCCTGTGCCCGCGCCTGCTTGCGGCCGGCCGACGGGTGGTGCACCCGGTACGCCTCCATGACCTGGCGGCCGACGGTGTAGTAGGGGTGCAGCGCGGAGAGCGGATCCTGGAATATCATCGCCATGCTCCGCCCGCGCAGCACGCGGATCTGCTCCTCGTCCAGCCCGGCGACATCGCGGCCGCCGACCAGGATCTGGCCGCCCAGGCGGGTGCGGCGCGGGTTGTGCAGGCCGAGCACGGCCAGTCCGGTGACGCTCTTGCCCGAGCCGGACTCGCCCACGATGCACAGGGTGCGGCCCCGATCGACGGAAAACGACACCCCGTTGACCGCGCGCACCACGCCGTCTTCCGTGTCGAAGCGCACGGTCAGGTCCCGCACCATCAGGTAGGGCTGCGACCGCGACCGCTCGGGCGCGGATACCGGCGGAACCAATGAACCTCCCGGACTCTACTGCCGGCGGCGTTCCCGTCCGAGCGACGGCCGGGAACGCCGGAGTTGCGGCCGATCGGCGCTTGACCGGTCGGCCGGGTGATCAAGGAGCGTCTATACCGTACCTTGCCCGCAACATCCTCGCGGGTCAACAGCGGCCACGAAGATTCACAGGTTCGAGATGCTCGGGGAGGCCGGAGTCACCGCGCTGCTCAGATATCGCCGCAGCACCTCGACACCGAACTCCAGGCTCTGCACGAGTACCCGTTCGTCGACGCCGTGTACGTAGTCGTCCTGATGGAACCCGGGTGGCGCGCTGGCCGGGGAGAAGCCGTAGCACTGGATGCCCAGCCTGCTGAACTTCTTCGCGTCGGTACCGCCGCCGGTGCACGACGGCAGGACGAGCGCCTGCGGGTCCTGCGCGCGCAGTGCCGCCGCCATGGCCGCGAACTCGGCCGTGTCGTGCCGCGCGGCGATCGGTGCGCCGTAACCCAGCATCTCGCGCGTCACCTGGTCGCCGAGCAGTTCGTCCACGGTGTCGAAGAAGGCTTCTTCGGCGCCGGGGAGGATGCGGCCGTCCACGCCGGCCGTGGCGGTGCTCGGCACGACATTGTGCTTGTACCCGGCCGACAGCATGGTCGGGTTGAGCGAGTTCGAGATGACCGGCCGGACCAGCGCCGCCGCGTCGCCCAGCCGGTCCAGCGTCGCCGGGTCCGCCGGGTCGATGTCCACGCCGAGGTGCGCCCGCAGCCCGTCCAGCAGCGAGGCCACGGTCGGGGTCAGGTGCACCGGCCACACGTGGCGCGCCAACCGGTCCACCGCGGCGGCCAGCGCCGCCACCGCGTTGCCCGGGTTGGGTCGGGAACCGTGCCCGGCCGGCCCCTTGGCGACGAGGTTCATCCAGGCGCTGCCCCGTTCGCCGGCCGCGATGGGGTACAGCCGGCCACCATCCGGCAGGTGCACGCAGTACCCGCCGGACTCGCCGATCGCCGTGCGTACCCCCTCGAACAGCTCGGCGTGCCGCCGCACCAGGAAGCTCGCGCCATACTGCCCGGAGTCCTCCTCGTCGGCGACGAAGGCCAGCACGATGTCTCGCGGCGGGACGAATCCGCGACGGCCGAAACAGCGGGCGACGGCGAGCATCATCGCGACCATGTCCTTCATGTCCAGGGCGCCGCGACCCCAGACCGCGCCGTCACGCACCTCTCCCGCGAACGGGTCGAAGCTCCAGTCCGCCGAGTCGGCCGGCACCACGTCCAGGTGCCCGTGCACGAGCAGCGCCGGCGCCCCGGGATCGGCACCCGGGATGCGGACCACGGTGTTCGCCCGGCGGGGCGCGGCCTCCAGTACGAGCGGCTGGTAGCCGACATCGGCGAGCTGCTGCGCTATCCACTCCGCGCAGGCGCGCTCGCCGCGGGCCTGGCCACCGCCGAAGTTCGACGTGTCGAACCGCACGAGCCGGGAGCACAGCTCGACGGTCTCGGCGACCAGTGCCGGATCGGCGGGGGCGGCCACGGTCCCGCCGATCGGCCGGCTCACCAGTTGGCCTGCGCCGGGGGAGCGGGCAGCCGCTTGTCGGGTGGATGGATGAGGTAGGCCGTGCCGCCACTGCTGTTGCGCCAGGCCGTCTCGAACTCGGGCCGGCCGAACACCTTGCGTACCGCCGCGTCGTCGGGCGCGGCCGGATCGTTCATCACCGGGTCGCCGTGCTCGGTGAACCCCGCGATCACCATGAGGTGGCCGTTGGTGGAGTAGTCGGCGCCCGGCACCTGACCCTTCGCGAAGGCCGCCGACACGATGACCGGCACCCCCTCGGCGATGAACCGCTCCACCTCCTGGAACGAGCGCAGCCGGGTGACGCACGCGGCCAGCCCGAACCGGGCCGCGTACGCGGTGTTGAAGGGCCAGTTGCCGCAGCCGCTGTAGTTGTTGTCGTAGGTGTTGCGGGCGGCGTAGTCGACCCACGGGTCCGCGTAGGACGGGTCGACCCAGCCGTAGTCGGCCGGCCTCGGGCCCTTGCCCCAGTAGGCGACGACCATCGAGGTCGAGGTCGGGCTGCACCACGCCTCGCCGCCGTTGTCCCACTGCGGGTACTGGTCGACGTGGACGTCCTGGGAGTATCTCGGTACCGGTAGGACGGTGCCGCGGGCGAACCGCGCGGTGCTGGTCGGATAGTCGGCGGGTTCGGGCAGCAGAGAGGCCATGGCGCCGATCGAGCGCAGCGCCGGGGTCCGGGTCGTGCCGGCCAGCCGGTACAACGTGCCGCGCAGCTGCCACCGCACCAGACCGGCGCCGTCGGCGGCCTCGAACGTGTCGATGTCCACGGTGCCGTTCGCGTCGCCCTGGCCGGGCACCGAGGTGCGGGAGAAGGCCGCGTCGTCGGCCGCCCAGCGACCCATCACATACCACTTGGTGGTCGCACCGGTGGCGGTGATGCCACGCAGTTCGGTCTGCAGCCACGTGCCGCTCGGCGTGTCCGCGTTCCAGGACGCCACGGCCTGGCTGGCCGCGAAGCCCGGACGGACCCAGGGAGACGTCCAGGTGGCGTACTCGTAGTCGCGGCTCACGCCGGTGAACGGGTCGCTGTAGGTGGTGCGGCCGATCGGGGTGTGGACGGTGAGAGTCTGACCCCGCCACGCCGTGCCGGCCGAGGTTCCGGCGGCGAATCCGGCCCGGCCGCTCCACGCACGGTAGCCGATGTCGCGCGCCGGTTCGGCCGGCCGCGCGGCCGCTGCGGCGGCCTGGGCCAGGTGTGGACCGGCCAGCATGCCCAACGATCCGCCGGCCACACCGCGCAACAGGGTACGTCGATAGATGGTCATGACGGCCCCTTCCGAGAGATTCCGTCGATTCTTACAGATTTCTATATTGATGAACATAGCGAGGAGCAAACGGGCTGGCCCGACGGAGGGGGCGCTGGCGGTACCGGCGGTACCACCGACACGCCCGGGGGCATCCGGCGCGCCGGAGTCGGCCGGGGCGCCGTCGCCGTCCCGTTACGTGATGAGGATTCACGCCGAAATCAGTTCAATGAATCGCGCGGTGCCGTCTCGGCGACACGTTTGTCCTGCCCGTGCGGTCGCGAATCATCGGCGTGTCGCGAAAACTCCTTATCTACCAGCAGATATTCACGTTTTTCGCTGGAAAGAACCCGACACAGGTGTTGCACCCGCCACCGCTGTCGAAGAAGGTCCAGCCATGTCCCAACAGCCGACAGCAGTGGCTCGAATCCACCCATGAGCGCCAGGCCCCTGACATCCCGGTCCGGTGCAAATCCGGGCAAGTTGCTCGGCGCGACGCCGACATTCCGCCGGCGTCGCCGGTCGGTGATCGTTGACTAGTCCTGGCGCCACGGCCAGCTGTGCGGATCGCTCGCCGGAACGCGAGCACCGCGACGCCGTGACGGCGGGGCCGCGGAGGTGTTCGGAGTGGTAGCTCGGTCAAGCTCGGTCCCGATACTTATGATGACCGGCTTCGGCATGGCCGCGGTCAACGGCGCGGCGATAGCGCTGCACGCCGCGTCCGGGTCCGCCGGCAACTGGCCCTGGCGGCTGGACGCGGTCCGGACGCGGCCCCTGGCGTGGTCCGCGGGCGTCACCTCGGCGGCCATCGTCGCCAGCGCCACCACCGCGGGGATGCTGCGGTGGTGGGCGGACCGCAAGTCCTCCCGCGCGGTGCCGGCCCTGCAGCGGCCCAAGGGATGGGTACTGTCCCGGTCCGACGAGGTCAACCAGGTGGTGACCGCGCTGACGGGCGGCGGCAGGCCGGTGGGTCCGACCATCGCGCTCGAGGGTGCGGAGGGATTCGGCAAGACCACCGTGGCGAAGCTGGTCCGGACCCACCGGCGGGTACTGCGGCACTTCGGGCAGCGGGTGTTCTGGGTGACGCTGGGCCGCGAGGTGATGTCGGCGGCGGCGATCGCCGAGAAGGTCAACGACGTCATCAAACTGCTCGACCCGGGCCGCACCGAAACGTTCACCGATCCGCGGCAGGCCGGCGAACACCTGGCGACGCTGCTGGACACCGGGCCGCCGTGCCTGTTGATCCTCGACGACGTGTGCTACCCGCAGCAGCTGGTCCCGTTCACGGCCGGCGGCCGGCAATGCTCCCGACTGTTGACCACCCGCGTCCCGGTGGCGCTGGACGAGCACGGCGTCACCGTCCCGGTGGGGCAACTGCCGGCGAACCGGGCACGGACCCTGCTGACCCGCAACCTTCCGGCGCTGCCCGGCGACCTCGTCAACGCCCTGGTCGCACAGACCGGACGGTGGCCGCTGCTGGTGAGGCTCGTGAACGCGGCGCTCGCCGGGCAGGGCAAGACCGGGGCCGACCTGGTCGAGGCGGCGACAGACCTGTGCGACCGGCTGCGCCGGGCCGGTGTGCCAGCCTCCGGCGAGCCCACCGAGCCCGGCGGCGGCCACGAACTGGACGTCGAGGATCCGGGCCAGCGGCAGCGCGCGATCCGCGCCGCCCTGGAGGCGAGCCTCGGGCTGCTCACCGACGACGAACGGGCCCGCTGCGCCGAACTGGCCATCTTCGCCGAGAACGAGGCGGTACCGGTCACCCTCGCGGCCCGGCTCTGGCGGGTCACCGGTGGGCTGCGCCTGCCGGCCACCGGGCAGCTGTGCGCCCGGCTGGACGCGTTGGCGCTGATCTCGCTGACCGGCAGCGGCGCCGACGCGGTGATCGGCGTGCACGGCGTCGTGCACGACCACCTGCGCGAAATCCTCGATCCCGACCGGCGGGCCGCGGTGCACCGGGCGCTGCTGGACAGCGTCGCCGAGGACCTGCCCGCCCCGACGCCGCTGGACGGAGCCATGGCCGCGTGCGGCACCGCCTGGTGGGAACTGGACCCCTCCGCACGGTACCTGTGGAAGCACCTGGTGGGGCATCTCGTCGCCGCCGGCCGGGCCGGACAGGCCGAGGCGCTCGCCAGCGACCTGCGGTGGGTCGCGGCGCGGCTGGTCCGGTTCGGTCCGGCGGCCCCGCACGCCGACCTGGCCCTGCTGGACAGCCCGCGGGCGACCCGCCTGGCCGCCGCCCTCGCACAGGCCGCGAACCTGCTCGGCCCCACCGATCCGGCGTACGCCCAGATCGACATCCTGTACAGCCGGGTCGCGCACGGTCCCGACTGGGGCCCGCAGGGCGCCGCGCTGGCCGGCGAGCGCCGGGTTCCCCGGCTGGTCAACCGGTGGCCGCTTCCGGACCTGCCGCAGCCCGCCCTGCGCCGCACCATCGCCGGCCACGCCGGACGGGTGCTGGCCGTGGCGATAGCCCCCGACAGCAGCTGGCTGGCCACCGCCGGCGACGACGAGACGGTGCGGATCTGGAACGTCGCGACCGGCTGTGCGCGTGCGGTACTGACCGGCCACCGGGGCCGGGTGCTGGCGGTGGCCGTCGCCGCGGACGGCAGCTGGCTCGCCTCGGCCGGTGACGACACGACCGTGCGGATCTGGGACGCCGACACCGGCCAGCAACGCGCCGTGCTCGCCGGCCACGACACCGCCGTGTGGGCGGTGGCCATCGCGCCCGACGGCACCTGGCTCGCCTCGGCCGGCGGGGACGGCACGGTGCGGATCTGGGACGCCGAGACCGGCGAGCAGCGCGCCGTGCTCACCGGTCACACCGAATGGGTGCTGGCGGTCGCCATCGCACCCGACGGGTCCTGGCTCGCCTCGGCCGGGGACGACAAGACGGTGCGCATCTGGGACGCGGAGACCGGCGACGAACACGCCACCCTCACCGGTCACACCGCCTCGGTGTGGGCGGTGGCCATCGCGCCCGACGGCATGTGGCTCGCCTCCGCCGGCCGGGACTACGCGGTGCGCATCTGGGACTCCGGCACCGGCGACGAACACGCCACCCTCACCGGCCACAACGGTTGGGTGTGGGCGGTGGCCATCGCGCCCGACGGCACCTGGCTCGCCTCCGCCGGCGACGACAAGACGCTACGGATCTGGGACGCGGTCACCGGCGAGGAGCGCACCCAACTCGCCGGCCACACCGCGCGGGTGTGCGCGATGGCGGCCGGCCCCGACGGCACCTGGGTCGCCTCCGCCGGCGACGACGAGACGGTGCGGATCTGGGGAGCCAGCACCGGCCGCCGGCGCGCCGAACGGGCGGACCACCGTGGCCGGGTCTCCGCCGTGGCCATCGCGCCCGACGGCACGTGGCTCGCCTCGGCCGGCGACGACGAGACGGTACGGATCTGGGACTGCTTCACCAGCCATCAACGCGACCAACTGGCCGGCCACTCCGGTCGGGTCTGGGCGGTGGCGATAGCGCCGGACGGTGCCTGGCTCGCCTCGGCCGGCGACGACCGGACGGTGCGGATCTGGGACGCGGCCACCGGGGACCAGCGCGCCTGGCTCATCGGCCACACCGATTGGGTGCGGGCGGTGGCGATCGCGCCGGACGGTACGTGGCTCGCGTCGGCGGGCGACGATTGGACGGTGCGGATCTGGGACGCGGCCACCGGCCGTCAACGGGCCGAACTCACCGGCCACACCGCCTGGGTGCGGGCGGTGGCGATCGCGCCGGACGGCACGTGGCTCGCGTCGGCGGGCGACGATTGGACGGTACGGATCTGGGACGTGGCCACCGGGGAGCAGCGCACCGTGCTCACCGGCCACACCGACTGGGTGGAGACGGTGGCGATCGCGCCGGACGGTACGTGGCTCGCGTCGGCGGGTGACGATTGGACGGTGCGGATCTGGGACGTGGCCACCGGGGAGCAGCGTGCCGTGCTCGCCGGCCACGCCGGTCGGGTGCGGGCGGTGGCGATCGCGCCGGACGGTGCCTGGCTCGCCTCGGCCGGCGACGACCAGACGGTACGGATCTGGGATGTCGGCAGCGGTGACGTCCATGCCCTCATGCGGGTGGACAACGAGGCCGCCAGTTGCGCCTGGACGCCGGATGGCCGGGCCGTAGCCGTCGGCGGCACGGCCGGCATCTACCTCTTTTCCTTCGAACGGGAGCACAAGCCGGCGGTGCGGGTGCCGGTCTCGGTCGACCTGCGAACCTCGGACGAGATCTGACCCCGCCCGGTCGACAGCAAGTTGGCCTGCCGGCACCGGGCATACCATCAGCGGATGAGCGCCACGGCCCAGACACCCGACCCCGACGACATCCTCGTGACCATCGGCCACCCCATGGGCGACATCGAGGTATCGCTGGCTGCCTGGATCGCCACGGGGCCAGGACCGCGACCGTTCGTGCGACCAATCCGCGCACGATCGCGCCTGACCGGCCAGCCGCTACCGCTATCGATCATTCCGTTGCGGTACCGCAACGACGAGCAGTCGCGCGAAGCGATCGACAACGGTCACCTCGTCAACCCATGGCCAGACCGCAGCCCCCAGTCTCCTGATCCGGCAGGCACGCCTTAGCGGCCGTCGAGCGAGTGGTCCCAGCCCGGTGGCGTCGGTTCGACTCGGAGGGTGGACCTCCGTCCCTCTCTCCTGGAAATGGTGGTACTAACTCCACCCCCGATTGGGGTTCTGGTGCCCGTGTCCGGCCGCCGTGCCGCCGGCAGTATCGGTGTCGACACAGCCGACACTGTCGAGAAGGGACACAGCGATGAAACATCGAATCGGTGCGGGGATCGCCATCGGTCTGGCCGCCGTGCTGGTCAGCGCGGGCGCCGCGGCGGCGGCCGGCGGAGCGGGGAAGTCCACTGTGGACAGCACCGTCGTGCGGACCGACGCCGGTGCCGTGCGCGGCACCGCCGAGGCGACCCACCGCACCTTCCAGGGCATCCCGTACGCGGCTGCGCCCGTCGCGGCGCTGCGCTGGACGGCACCGCAGCCGGCGGCGTCGTGGACCGGGGTCCGGGACGCCACCCGGCCAGGCAACGACTGCCCGCAGACCGCCGGCTTCCTCGGCGACGCGCCCAGCGACAACGAGGACTGCCTGTACCTCAACGTGACCACGCCGCGGCGGACCTCCGGCCGGAAGCTGCCCGTCGTCTTCTTCGTGCACGGCGGCGGGTTCTACTCCGGCTCGGCCCGGCTCTACGGCGCCGACCGGCTCACTGACCAGGGCGACGTGGTAGTGGTGACCGCCAACTACCGGCTCGGCGTCTTCGGTTTCCTGGCCAACCCGGCGCTCGGCGGCGACCAGTCCGGCAACTACGGGCTGCAGGACCAGCAGGCCGCGCTGCGCTGGGTGCGGCGCAACGTCGCGGCGTTCGGTGGCGACCCGCACAACGTCACGCTCGTCGGCGAGTCGGCCGGCAGCGTGAGCACCTGCTCGCACCTGGCGGCGCCGTCCTCCGCCGGCCTGTTCCAACGGGCCGTGATGGAGAGCGGGCCGTGCGCGGTGACGACCGAGTGGCCGTACCAGGACGGTGGCAACTGGTACCCACGGGCCCGGGCGGTCGCGGAGCAGGAGGGCTCGGCGCTGGCGCAGCGGGTCGGCTGTGCCGACCCCGCGACGGTGGCGGCGTGCCTGCGCGCGGTACCGGTGGCAACCCTGCTCGAGGCGTCCGCCGGGGGTCAGGGCTACGGGCCGGTGTACGGCGGCGGGCTGCTGCCGATCAGCCCGGCGCAGGCCGTGGCGACCGGCCGGTTCAACCGGGTACCGGTGATCCAGGGCACCACCCGGGACGAGCACCGGATGTTCGTGGCGGCGATCGAACAGTTCACCTCGCACGTGGTCACCGTCGACGACTACCAGAACGAGGTCGAGTCGGTGCTCGGCGCGGCCGACGCGCAGCGGGTGCTGGCCCGGTACCCGGTCAGCGACTACGCGTCGCCGAGTGAGGCGCTGGCGGCCGTATGGACCGACCGGGCCTGGTCCTGCCCGGCATTGACCACCGACCGCGCGCTGTCCAGGTACGTGCCCACCTACGCGTACGAGTTCGCGGACGAGAACTCGCCCTGGGCGTCGGACAGCCCGCCGCCGAGCTTCGCCACCGGTGCCTTCCACGCCAGCGAACTGCAGTACATCTTCGACGACGAGCAGTTCCCGGGCCCGGCCACGGCGGCGCAGCACCAGCTCTCCAACCAGATGATCGGCTACTGGAGCGCCTTCGCGCACAACGGCAACCCGAACCGGCCCGGCACCCCCGACTGGAGCCGGTTCCAGGGCTCGACCACGACGGTGCGGTCGCTGACGCCGAACGGGATCCGGACGGTCGACCTGGCCGCCGAGCACCAGTGCGGCTTCTGGTCCTCGATCGACGGCTGACGCCGCCGGATCGAAGCCGGGGTGCGGGTCCGCGAGGGCCCGCACCCCGAGGCCGTGCCTGTGGTAGGTTTTGCGGCGCCGTGCACTGCCGCGACCCGAGGAGGTGAGACCGATCAACGCTGTGACAGGTCGGGGCTCCCTCCCACGCATGGTCTAGGGAGCGCCCGCACAAGGCATCCCGAAAGGCCCGAAACGCTTTGCGCTTCATCTCCGCGACGTCGTCCGACGGCGTCATCGAACGGCTGTTCACCCTTCCCTTCACCTTTGGTGAGATTCCCGGTGTGCTGTGGACACCCGAGGACGCCGCCGGGGCGCGTCCGCTGATCCTGATGGGGCACGGAGGCGGGCAGCACAAGAAGGCCCCCGGCATCGTGGCCCGCGCCCGCCAGTTCGTCGCCGAGGGCGGTTTCGCGGTGGTCGCGATCGACGCGCCCAACCACGGCGACCGGCCGAAGACCGAACAGTTCGCCCGGATCGCGGCCGACCTACGGTCCGCCGTGGCCACGGGTGAGGACCTCGCCGCACGGCTGGCGACCATGCACACGTTCCTGACCGACCAGGCTGTCGCGGAGTGGCGGGCGGTCTTGACCGCGATCGGAGAGCTCGACGTCGTGGGCGCCGGCCCCGCCGGCTACTGGGGCATGTCGATGGGCTGCGGCCTCGGCGTCCCCTTGGTCGCCGCGGAGCCCAGGATCCGCGCGGCGGTGCTGGGCCTGCTCGGCGTGCACGGGCTGGCCGCCACCGCCGCTCAGATCACCGTACCGGTGCGGTTCCTGCTTCAGTGGGATGACGAGCGGGTGCCGCGGGACCAGGGACTGGCGCTGTTCGACGCGCTGGCGTCGGCCGACAAGACGCTGCATGCCAACCCCGGCAAGCATGGGGAGACCCCCGCGACCGAGACGGGCAGCGCGTCGCGGTTCTTCGCCCGGCACCTTGATTAGGTCCGCCGCCTCATAGCGCGTGAACGCGCCGACCCGGAGTCGCTCCCGGTCGGCGCCTTCGCGGCGGGCCGCCGGTCTGGTCGCCGAACAGGGGTTCCACCCGAATCTCGGGCGGTACGCCCTCGCACCCCCGCCACCATGGCGAACGCGGCGACGGGACCCTGATCGTCCGGCCGCGCACGGTCACCTGATGAACTCGGGCCTGACCTCCAGCCCGGGATCCTCAAACCGGTGGTAGAGGTCGCCGGGGTGGTTGCACCCCACGCACACACCGGCACCGGTACGCAGAAACCGGGTCTGGTTGGCCATGTCGACCGCCGCCAGCAGCGGGTTCTGCTGCGTCTCCTGCCGGACGCGGTCGTCCGCCGTGGTGCTGGCGCCCGCCTTGGTGTCCAGCCTCGTCTGGAAATACAGCAGGCTCGCCTGGAACTCGAGCAACTGCGCGTTGGGCTCGACTAACGCCGTCGCGTCGGTGGTCGAGCCGGCCGGCGGGTCGGTGCCGCCCGCGGCCAGCTGTGTCCACCTCTGGAAGGCCTCGCCGATCGGCGACTCGGCCAGGCCCTCCAGGTAGCCGCGGACCAGCCCGACAACCTCGAAACGGTCGATGCCGAACGGCAGGGGCACCGAGTCCAGCACGGTGGTGAGGGTGCTGGCGGCCAGGTCCGCCGCCTCGTCGGCCGCTTCCCGACGCTGATCGGTGCGCTCGTCCTGGTCCTGGACGGTGGTCAGCCGTCGACTGAGATCGGCCGCGTCCGAGGGCGTCCCGGCGAACCCCGCTGCCGCGTCCGGATGCGGTGGTGCGGTGTCCGGGGCGGCGTCGGACCCGGCCGCATGGGGGGCCTTCTGGCGGGCCTGGCCCTGCAGCTGGCCGAGTTGCCGGATCAGCGCCGCCTCGGTGCCGGTCGGCCCGTCCCCGGCGCGGTGCGGATGATCGATCGTGTGGATGTCGGCCAACATCGCGCGTAGCACGGGCACGTCCGGCGGATTCGGCACCGAGAACGCCCGGGTCACCGCCTGCGAGATCGCCTGCTCCCGCTCGGCAGCGGCCTGCGCGCTCAGCGAGGCCGTGTAGTGCGCGCGCATGCGGTGCGCGAGCACCGGGGTGACCGCGACGGGGGCGAGGGCCACCAGGAACGCGGCGAACATCAGCACCGTGCCGGTGATCGACCCGGTCCGGGCGCCGAGCCTGACCCCAGCGGTGACCCGCCGGACCCCGGAGCGCATCCTCGTCGCCCAGCGGGGCCCGAATGCCAGTGCGAGCTGCGCGCCGGTCAGCGCCGCGTAGACCAGCGCCCACAACCACCACGGCAGGTCGATCACGTCGCGCAGCCGTGCGGCGACCCCCTTGACGGCATCGACCTCCGTGCGGGGCAGGTCGAGCACGTTGGCCAGCCACGCCAGCGTCAGCACCGCGACCACCCCGAGCCCGAGCGCGCCGACGGCATCCGCGGCGGCCCTGACCGCCAATCGTCCGCCGCGCGCCATGGCCCGCCATGCCAGCACCACCAGCGTCGCCATGATCGGCAGCAGCGCCACCTCGTCGATGCCGCCGAGCAGCTGGTTGGCCAGCAGGAGGAACAGCGGATAGGCGGCCACGGCCGCGGCGGCCGGCACGCGCAGCCAGCGCCACCGCGGCGGGAGCCCGTGGGTCCAGCGCAGCACCAGCCACGCGCAGCTGGTGCCGACGGCGAGCGCGAACAGGCTCTGGGCGGCGACACTCAGCGCCGCCGTGAGTGGCGGGAGATGATGCTCGCGTCGGGCGACTGACCACGCCACCAGGGGGATCATCAGGCCAAGAATGGCTCCGAAGTTCAGCCACATCGTCCTCGAGTCCCACACCGACAGGATCAGGAAGGTGAGCACGCACGACCCGATCGTGGCCCACACGACGCAGCGCTCGGCGATCGCTCCGGCCCCGGCCAGCTCGCAGGTAGCCATGGCGGCCGTGAACGCGCCGAGTACGGCGGCGAGCACGATCGCGCGCCGCCGCCTGACGGCGGCGAACGCCACCACCATCGCGCACCGGTTGAACAGGCACGCCCCCGTGAAGCCGACGATGAGTGACACGGCCAGGGCGGCGAGGACCGCATCGTAGCGACTGTAGATATCGAGGAACGATCGCGTCCACGGCTCCAGCAGCACCGTTGGCACCCAGGCCGCCGCGACCGCGAGCCCGGCGGTGAAGGTCGCGATGCGGGTGCTGCGCCAGTCGCCGAGCCGCAGCAGGCGAAGCCGTGCCTGCGCCATCATGGCGGACAGTTTAGGTGGTCGATGCGACAGATCTGGGCTGCCAGCCGACCGCGGCACGCTCGGGCCCCGGCTCGGGTGGGGCGCCCGCCGGAGACGGACACCCCACCCGGGCGGTACCGCGACGCGTCCCCCCGCGACTCGCCGTGGCGTTATCGGCTGTAGTTCTTACCGGGGGGCATGCCGGGGATCGGCTTGCCGATGAGAGCGACGGGGATGAAGTAGCAGATCAGGCTGATCGCCAGGGTGAGGGTCCACAGTCCCTTGTCGTCGTAGTGCGCGCTCGCCCTGGCGTACAGCTCGTCGGAAACGCGTTCCCCGGACGGGTTCGGGGTGAGTACGGCCTCGACGAGTTCCAGCGCGACGCGTTCGGCGTCGGTGAAGTAGGGGGCGTCCCGCCAGGACGCCACCGCGGTGATGCGCTCCTCGGTCTCCCCGATCCTGCGGAGCTGGTCGGTCTGCCCGATGGTGTGGTACGTGCTGCCGGAGATCTGCCCGCCGCGCAGCTGTACCAGGCCGATGGTGGTCTGCGGAACCGAGCCGTTCTGGATCGCCTTGACCAGGGTTCCGGCCACTCCTACGAGCTCGGGGAAGAACTGGGTGGGGTCGGGCAGTCGCGACTCGAGGTCGTCCCGCGTGGTTGTGGTGATCGTGGACATGGTGAGGTCTTCCCTTCTCGATCTCACTGGTGGTTTGAGGATTGGTGCCTCACGGACATCCAGACGCCGGCGCCCCGATCCGCGTGACAGCGTGGCCGTGTGGCGTAGGCCACCGATCGCGGGTGTCACACGGTGATGGTGTCCGGCGTCTTGTGGGTGGCACAGTCGAGCGACAGGCAGGAGTCGGCAATGAGCGCGCGGACCGTGGACCCGGCCACCGAGGCGTTCCTCGCCCATCGCAACCTGCTGTTCACCGTCGCGTACGAGATGCTCGGCTCGGCCGTGGACGCGGAGGACGTCCTGCAGGAGACCTGGTTGCGGTGGGTGGGCGTCGACCTGGACACGGTGCTGGATCAGCGGGCCTATCTGGTGCGGATCACCACTCGTCAGGCGCTGAGCCGGTTGCGTACGCTGCGCCGGCGCAAGGAGTCCTACGTCGGACCCTGGCTGCCCGAGCCGCTGCTGACCGCGCCCGACGTGGCCGAGGACGTCGAGTTGGCCGACAGCGTGTCGATGGCGATGCTGCTCGTGCTGGAGACGCTCACCCCGACCGAGCGGGCGGTGTTCGTGCTGCGCGAGGTGTTCGACCTGGATTATGACGAGATCGCGGCCGCCGTCGGCAAGAACCCGGCAACGGTCCGCCAGATCGCCCACCGCGCCCGGGCGCACGTCGCCGCGCGCCGACCGCGCGAGGTCGTCTCCGTGACGGAGACCCGGGGCGCGATCGAGGCCTTTCGGCGTGCGGTGGAAACCGGCGACCTGCAGCACCTGCTCGACATCCTCGCGCCGGAGGTCGTGCTCCTCGCCGACGGCGGGGGAGTCGTGCCGGCCGGGCAGGGACCCATCGTCGGGGCCGAGCGGGTGGCCGAGGTACTCGGCCGGGTCGCCGCCGTGGCGTCGCTGCATCCGGCACCCGTCAACGGCTACCCGGCGCTGATAGTCAGGATCAACGGCGAGATCGACGCCGTGATGACGGTACGCGTCGACGGCGGCCTCATCGCCGGCCTCTACGCCGTACGCAATCCCGAGAAGCTGTCGTACCTGCGGCGGGAGGCCGTCCTGCAACGCCGCGCCCGGGGCCTCTCGGCACCCAACGACGCGACCGGCACCTCCACCGGCAGGTAGCCGCCGAGGTGCGGACCGTTGCCCAGCCGCCGCCGATCCACGCGCATCCAGGCGCCCGGCCGGATGGCGGCGGATCGGCCAAGGGCGCGCCGGCCCGCCGCGCCGCCGGAGCGGCGGGGCGGGCCGGTGGGCTGGGCGTTGTCGAGTGCCGCGATGGGACCAGCGTGCCGGGTCGCACCCTGGTCATGTCATCGCTCGACGCGCACGGCACTGAAGAAGCGCCGGAGTTCCGGGGCGACGACCTCCGGTTTCCCGCCCGCGTTGGCCTTGGTGACGTCGGAGGATCCACCGTGGTCGAGTCCGGCGAATTCGATCCGGGTCGCGTTCGGCAGCGTCTGCTCGAGCGCGTCAAGGCTGGGCTTCAGGAATTCGAGCCCCTTGCTGCCACCGAGGAGCAGTACCGGCGTCGTCAGGTCCTGGAACGTGTGCAGCGTGCCGGCCATCTCGCGGATCAGGCGGCCCTCGTAGCCGATGGTCGGTGCGAGTTTGCGCATCGTGACGTCGTCGGGGCCGGCCGACTTGTCCTCGCTCTTCATGGCCAGGTTGGTGAAGCCTTCGAGCAGCCAGCGCGGCAGGTAGTTGAGCATCGCCGGGCCGAGTTTGAGGCCGATCATGCTGGTGACCATGGCGGCCGAGACGTCGCCGTCGCCGATCTCGCGGTCGAACCGGTCGATCCAATCGACAAGCCCCTGGTCGTATCCGTCGACCAACAAGGCCGGCTCGTAGACCGCGACGCGCTCGATCTCCGGCAGTGAGACGGCGGCCTGGAGGGCGACGAGCCCGCTCGCGCTGACCCCGAAGACATCGCGGGCACCGGTCGCGGTCAATACCGCCCGCAGATCCTCGACTTCGCGGGCGATGCCATACCCGTCGCCGTAAGGACCGGTCATTCCGCGTCCGCGGCGGTCGGGCAGGTAGACGGTGAACCTGTCGGCCAGCGCGGACGCCAGCTGCATGTGATTCTGTGCCGATTCCATCGAGCCGTGCAGGAGCACGATGCCCGGCCCCTGGCCGAGCTGGCGGTAGCCGACGCGGGTGCCGTCGTGGGACGTGACGAAGTGGGTCTCGAAGTCGGTCATGGCAAGATAGTTTCACTGCAACTAGTTCGCTGTCAACTAGTTATTTTGGGTGTAGTGTGTCGAGGGTGAACGGTTCACCGATGGCTCTGACGATCCTGGCGTTGCTGCACTACAAACCCCTTCATCCGTACGGCGTCCAGCGCCTCATCCAGGAGTGGGGCAAGGACCACGTGGTGAACGTGAGCCAGCGCGCCAGCCTCTACCGCACCATGGAGCGGCTGCTCGCCGAGGGGTTCATCGCGGTGCGGGAGACCTCCCGCGATCAGGCCTACCCTGAGCGCACCGTCTACGAGGTCACCGAGGCGGGACAAGCGATCGCGCACCAGTGGATCACGGCGATGCTGGGCGTACCCAAGCAGGAGTTCCCCGAGTTCCCCGCCGCGCTGTCGAACCTGCTCCTGCTCACCCCGCAGGATTTTCTCGCCACACTCGACCAACGCCTGGCCACCCTGCGGCAAACGGTCGACGCGCTCGACGAGAGCCTCTCCCGTGAAGCCGGACTCGGTCTACCGAGGATCGCGATGCTCGAAAGCGAGTACCTCCGGGCCGTCACCGCGGCCGAGGCGGAGTGGGTCCGATCGGTCGCGGACGACCTACGCCACAACCGGCTGCCGTGGGACGCGCAGGCGCTGGCCGCGTTCGCCGAAGACCAGGAGCCCTGAGACCCGCTGACCTCACGCCGCCGACCGCCCTCGATCGGGTCGGCCGGGAGTGAGGCGGCAGATCGGCCGTGGCGAACTCTCGCTGATCGCACGGCTCGTGATCGAACCGTGAGCCGCGACCTCGACCATTATCGCGTTATCGCGCGGCGGTGAGTTGTTCTCGGAGAATGTCGCCGTGGCCGGCGTGACGGGCGAATTCCTCGATCAGGAGGAGGTAGACGAACCGGAGGCTGACGTCGCCCGCACTCGGGTGCGTACCGGTGTCGTCGAGTGTGAAGTCGGCGGCGATCGCCCGGGAACGCTCGCTGGCCCGTTCGAATTCGGCGATCACGTCGGGCAGCGTTTCGCTGTCGGCGACCACGAAACTGCCGTCTCCGGGGGTGGCGTAACCGTCGCATTCGGATTCGTCCAGGCCGAGCAGGACGCGTTGGAACCAACGACGTTCGGCGAAGGCGGCGTGTTTGAGCAGCCCTATCGGGGTGGTCAGCGAGGCGACCAGGCGCCGCCGCGCGTCGGCTTCGGACAGTCCGTGCGCGGTCTCGATGAGCGCTTGCCGGTTGCGGTCGAGCATGTGCTCCAACATGAGGCGTTCGGGTCCGTTGGTCACTCGGGGCAGTATCGACATCGATCGCTTGACCTTTCGGGTTGACGGGGCATCTCGACGGATCCGGACCGCGGGCGCGGGTCCGCGCGGCGGGGGGTCCGACCGGACGGGGCTGGCCTCGATCGCCGAGGAGTACACCCGTGACACCGGTGCGGCGGCCCTCGGCGAGGTGGGCTCGAGGCGCCGTGCCGTGGACGCCTTTCGGCCCGTGTCGCGGACGCTTTTCGGTCCTGTCGGACGGTCCTCGGGGGGTGCTGTGTCCAGAGCCGAGGAGGGCCGGATCGATGACGAGGATACGTCCGCGCCGCGCTCGTGTCACGCGGCTCATGCCCCGTTGGCGCCCGGCCGGTGCCGATACGCCACCGCGACAGGCTGTGACGGTCGATGCGGGCGCCGCCCGTCCGGCGACTGGCCTCGGTCGCGGCCCGTGACCCCGGGGCCACCAGGCGATCGGCGCCCGGTGTGGTGCTCGTCGAGGCGGCTCCGCGAACCCTGGAACGTTGTTACTGATAGTGAATAATTGAAACGTATCGGTAACAGTCGCCTCGTCGATTGAACTGAGGCGGCCGGGGGCGCGTGCCTCTCGGGCGGAGCGGGCCGAGCGAAGAGAACGAGGCGAGGTGGCGATTGTTTGACGATGGTTGCTGTCGGGCCAGCGGGGGTCTCGCCGGTGTGGGTCGGCCATTTTCTCTCCCGATGGAGGTTGTGCATGGCAATCGAGCTGGTCGTCAACGGTAAGAAGGAGAAAGTCACCTCGTCACCTGACACCCCGCTGCTCTACGTGCTGCGCGGTGAACTCGGTCTGACCGGGCCGAAGTTCGGCTGCGGCCTGGAGCAGTGTGGTGCCTGTTCGGTGCTGGCGAACGACGCGTCGAGGCGCTCCTGCGTGAAGCCCGTCTCGGACTTCGATGGGCAGAGCATCACGACGGTGGAGGGGTTGCCGGCGGCCTGGGCGAAGGCCAAGAAGCTTCGGCATGTGGACCTGCACCCGATCCAGCAGGCCTGGATCGAGGAGCAGGTCCCGCAGTGTGGCTACTGCCAGAACGGAATGATGATCACAGCTGCCAACCTGCTCGGCACCAATCCCGATCCGTCGGTCAGCGACATCATGACCGCGTTCAGCACCTCGGGCCCGTCGGCTCACCTGTGCCGGTGCGGCACCTATGACGCGATCATCAAAGCGGTCCAGCGGGCCGCCAAGCTGATGGCCGAAGGAGCCGGCGATGAGCATTAAGGAAGGACCAGGCACGCTGAGCAGGCGCGGCCTGCTCAAGGCCGGCGGGGCCCTAGTGGTGATGTCGGCGGCGGTGCCCGTCGCGCTGCGGGCGTCGGTCGCCCAGGCGGCGGCGACGGGTATGCCCTTCCCCACCCCCGTCCTGACCGACCTCTCCACGTGGTTGACGGTCCAAGCCAACGGCAGTGTCACCTGGCGTACCGGGCACGTCGAGCTGGGTCAGGGAAACCGGACCGCGCTCGCGCAGATGGTGGCCGAGGAACTCGACGTCGCGTTCGACGCGGTCACCCTGGTGATGGGCGACACCAGCATCACCCCGGATCAGGGCGTCACGGCCGCCAGCAGCACCATCGCCAGGGCGGGCGTGCAGGCCCGGCTGATCGCCGCCGAAGCCAGGGCCACGCTGCTCTCCCTGGCCTCCAAGCGGTTGCGCGTTCCGGCCTCCGAACTCACGGTCGAGGACGGTGTGGTCCGCGTCCGCCAAGATCCAAAGGACCACGGCTCGAAGGGGCACGGCTCGAAGGGGCACGGTTCGAAGGGCGACAGTTCGAAGAAGGTCAGCTACGGCCAGCTGGTGCACGGCAAGGCGCTCACCGCGGTGACGCCGATCGTGATCAACGGCCAGAGCACGACCGTCGGGGCCACGCCCAAGCCGTTCACCGAGTACAAGCTGGTCGGCAAGTCGATTCCGCGCGTCGACATCGTGGACAAGGTCAGCCAGAAGACCACGTTCGTCCAGGACGTCACGGTCCCGCACATGCTCCATGCCCGCGTCATCCATCCCAAGGGGATCGGCTCCACCGTCGTGTCGGTGGGTGAGCTGCCGGCCGGGAGCAACGCACAGGTGGTGCGGCTGGGCAACCTGGTGGCGGTGGTCGCGAAGCAGGAGTGGGACGCGATCAAGGGAGCGGCCAACCTGCCGGTCACCTGGTCGGACTGGAACGGCCTGCCCACCACCGAGAACTGGCCGGCCACCATGCGCGCCACGCCGGCGAATGTCATGACCCATGCCAGCCAGGGCGACTTCGACGGCGCCTTCGGCTCGGCCGCCAACGCCATGCAGACGACGTACCAGACTCCGTTCGAGAACCACGGCATGATCGGGCCGAGCTGCGCCGTCGCCGACGTGCGCTCCGACGGCCGGGTCACGGTCTGGTCCGCCACCCAGTACCCGCAGGGTCTGCGCAACGGCATCGCGCAGATGCTGAACGCCTCCGTCGAGCAGGTCGAGGTGCTCTGGTTCGACGGCGCCGGCTGCTACGGGCGCCTCTGCTCCAATTACGATGACGCGGCCTCGGAGGCGGTGTTCCTGTCCCGGGAGCTGGGCAAGCCGGTGCGCGTGCAGTGGAGCCGCCAGGACGAGCACATCTGGGAGCCGCACGGCCCCGGCACTCTTCACGACATGGCGGCCGGGTTCGACGAGTCCGGCAACATCGTCGCCTGGAAGCACGAGGCTTTCATGGCGCCCAACAACGACAGCACCCTGCTCGGGCCCATTCTGGTCGGCGTGCAGATGTCGAGCACCCGGATGCCGGTCGGGAGTTGGACGGGTCCCGACCTCTACCAGTTCCCGAACCTGCTGGAGCTCGTGCACCAGATGCCGGAGCTCGGTGCGGGCACCTCGCCGTACCCGTTCGGCATCCGCACCACCTTCCTGCGCTCACCCGGCCAGTACCAGATCACCTTCGCGCAGGAGTCCTTTGTGGACGAGATCGCGGCCAGGATCGGACAGGACCCGCTCGAGTTCCGCCTGCGGCACCTCGTCGACCCGCGGGCGATCGCCGTCCTGCAGGCGGCGGCGAAGGCGGGCAAGTGGGAGTCGCGGCCCTCGCCCAAGCCGGACGCGAGCACGAGCAACGGCACGGTCACCGGGCAGGGCATCTCGCTCGTGCTCCGCGACGGCACCTACGCGGCCGGGGTGGTCAAGCTGCAGGTGACCCCGGCAACGGGCCAGGTGCTGCTCACCGAGGTGACCGTGGCCCAGGACCAGGGGCAGATCATCAACCCACGCGCGATCGAGCACCAGATCTCCAGCTGCATCATCCAGACCGCGAGTCGGGTCCTGCACGAAGAAGTCAAGTTCGACACCGCCAACGTCACCAGCACCGACTGGAGCAGCTACCCGCTGCTGCGGATGGACGAGACGCCGACCATCAACACGGTCCTCGTGCCCAACCCGCAGATAGCCCCCTCCGGGGTTGGTGAGCCGGCCGTCAACGTGATGCCGTCGGCCATCTCCAGCGCCGTCTTCGACGCCACCGGCGTGCGGCTTCGTACGATTCCCTTCACGCCGGACGTGGTCAAGGCGGCGCTGGGGTAACTACCGCGAAATCGGCTCATCCCAGCCGCTCGGGTGGTTCCCAGTAGCGGCACAGCCGGGCCCGATGCGTCGCGCCGACCCCTGTCAACCGGGGGCGGGCACGACGCATCGGGCCCGTGCGGTTCAGGGGGAAAGGGCCGTCGCGCGCCGACCCGCGGCGCCCGAAGTCCGAGCACGGCTCTGTCGCGGCGATGCCCGAAACTTTTTGCTTAGTTTCGATGGTTTTCGCGGTAGTTCTCGTCGTGATCAAGGGCGGCGCTGCGGCATCGTCGTCCAACTTGGTCTCGTTCGCGGCGACAACCCCGATAACTGCGGGGATAAAAGCCGTCCCTGGTCACTAATTGGGCCGAGGCGTGGTATCGAAACTTTTCCGAAAGTCATTGACGGTCGGCTATGGCCAACTCACACTAACGCCATCGGTAATCATCAACGGCTGCCGATCGCGCTCCCATCGGCCCAGTCCCCGGTCGTCGCCAGGTGACGGCCCCGTCCAAGGAGGCCCCCATGAACGCCCTCCAACATGTTCCCAGAGCCCCCGGCGGCAGCCGGCTCCGGCTGCTGCTGAGCCTGGCCTTCGCCATGAGCCTGGCCGCGGCCATGGTGGCGCTGCCCAGCCCCGCGCAGGCGGCCACCCAGATCTGCTCGAACCAGACCGGCACCAACGCCGGCTACTACTACCAGATGTGGTCCGCCGGCACCGGGTCGGCCTGCATCACGCTGAACTCGGGCAACAGCTACTCCACGTCGTGGAGTGGCATCGGCGACTTCGTCGCGGGCGTGGGCTGGAGCACCGGCAGCAGCCAGACGGTGAGCTTCAACGGCAGCCTCAACGCGTCCGGCGGCACCTCGCTCGTGTCGCTCTACGGCTGGTCGACCAACCCGCTGGTCGAGTACTACGTGATGGAGAACTACAAGGGCTCGCCGCCCACCGCCGGCACCTACATGGGTCAGGTCACCAGCGACGGCGGCACGTACAACATCTACGAGCACCAGCAGGTCAACCAGCCCTCCATCCAGGGCACCGCGACCTTCGAGCAGTACCTGGCGATCCGTACCTCGCCGGTGAGCAGCGGGACCATCACCCTGTCCAACTTCATCAGCGCCTGGGCCAGCCACGGGATGAGGCTGGGCACGATGAACTACGAGATCCTCGCTACCGAGGCCTGGGGGGGCGGTAGCGGCAACTCCACCATCACGGTCAACGCCGGCAGCACCGGTGGCGGTGGCGGTGGCGGCGGTGGCGGCGGCGGTGGTGGCGGCGGCGGTGGTGGCGGCGGTGGTGGTGGCAGCGGAGGCTGCACCGCGACACTGTCGGCGGGATCGCAGGGCAGCAACTGGTACAACCTCAACGTCTCGGTCACCGGCTCCAACAACTGGACCGTGACGGCGAACCTGGTGAGCCCGGCGGTCGTCTACTCCACCTGGAACGTCAGCGCCAGCTGGCCCAGCCAGTACGTCATGGTCGCCAAACCCAACGGCGGCGGCAACAACTGGGGCATGACGATCTCGCCCAACGGGCAGTGGACCTGGCCCTCGCTGTCCTGTAGCACCGGGTAGCGTCCGGCGGCACCGGCTGCCGGAGCTGACTCGGCCAGCCCATGACCGTTTGTCAGGGTTCGGGCACGGTAGCCAAGCCGCTGGGGCGGCAACGGAGTTCCTGCTGGGACAACGGCGGCCGACGTCGCCGACCCGCGGGGACTCCGTTGGCCGTCCGGTCCAGCATCGCCCCCTCGCCGGTGCCCGTCGCGTGCCGGGCCCGGTCGGGGATGCCGGTCAGTCCGGCCGGGGCCCGGTCGGGTCGTCGCTCTCGGCGCCCTCGGCGGTCATCCGGCGGGTGGCGGGTTGGCCGGCTTTCGGGCGTGGATGCGTTCGACCGTGCCGGCCTTGAGCCGTTCGGCCTCCACGACCTCGAATCCGGCGGCCTGGACGAGGGGCCGTTGGCGGCGGGTGAAGTACTCGCCCGCCGCGCGGATCGTCAGGCGTTCCAGCAGCCATTGGGCGGCATAGACGGGTGGCCAGGTGCTGGCGATGTGGTCGAGAAGCAGCAACCGTCCGCCCGGGACCAGTACCCGCATCATCTCGTGGATCGCCGTGGCTGGATCGGGGATCGAACACAGCGCCAGGGCGCAGACCACCGTGTCGAACGACGCGTCGTCGAAGGGCAGCCGTTCGGCGTCGCCCTCGTGGAATTCGACGTGCCGGCCGAGGTCCGTGGCCCGCTGCCGGGCGATGGCGAGCATCGCGGGGCTCAACTCGACACCGGTGACCGCCGCGTCGGTGGGGTAATACGACAGGTTGCGGCCGGTGCCGATGGCGATTTCCAGGACGCGGCCGTGGGCACGCGCGCCGAGCCACTCCCGTCCGCCACCGAACTGGAATTTCTCGAAGACCGCGATCTGCCGGTCGTAGCTCGGCGCGCCCCTGTCCCACACCCGTCTCTGCCGCGCGGTGGGGCTCTCGCCGGTCCGCGCCTTGGCGCCGCCGCTCATCAGCATGGTCCTTCCGTGGAAGGCGGGGGAGCGGGCGGTCCGGGGCCCGGGCGACCGCCGCACCGATCGGGCTCCTCCCCTTCGACGGTACGGGCAAGATCCTCGGTTGTCGATCGGCGCCAGAGTGCGCGCCGGCCGTACGAGGACCCTTCGCCAGCGACTACTGGCCCGCCTTCGTGGGCGTGCGGCGGCCCTGGAGGGCTTGGAAGCGACCGGGTATCCCCGCACGCTGCGGCGCCGCGACGACCGCGGTCCCGTACGCGCAGATCTCCACCCAGTCCGGGGAGATCGTCCGCTCGGTGAACCGCATGCTCACCACCGCGGTGGCTCCCGCGTCGTGCGCGTGCGCGGCCATCCGTTCCACCGCCTCGCGGCGAGCGGCGATCAGGTGCCGCTCGTCGACCGCGGAGAGGTTGTCATTCGTGGGTACGCCTTCGGCGAATCTGTTCTGTCCACGGGCGGTGACTCCTACCACCTCACCGATTATCGCAAGGATTCGGTATCCGGGTAGGTCGCCCATTGTCACGACCAACATGGCCATTAATACCCGACCCGGCGGCCGGTCACACCTCGAGGACCGTTCGTATCGACGCTCAATGGGTGTGCCGGGGCCGGCCATCCTCAAACAGGGAAATCAATTCATGTATTTCGTGAATGACACTCGCCCCGTGAAACGACACCGTGAGAAACGCAAGGCGCGTTCACCGTCAATGGTCGTCACAGCACCTGGACGCCGGCGGGCAGCGCGTCGCCAAGGTGGTCCAACAACGTCACGCGGAGGGCCTCGGCGGCGTGCGGCAGCACCGCGCGACGGCGGTGAGCGAGCGCGACCGTACGCCGCATGCCCGGCGGAGCGAGCGGCGTGCCCCGCAGCAGTGGCCGGTTGGCCAGCACCATGCCGGGCACGACCGCGACGCCGAGCCCCGCCTCGACGAATGCCAGCACGGCATCCATCTCGCCGCCTTCGACGGCGAACCGGGGGGTGAAGCCGGCCCGGCGGCACGCCTCGAGCGTGACGTCCCGCAGGTCGTAGCCCGCCCGGAACATCACCAGCGGCAGGTGCTCGAGCTCGCCGAGGGCGAGCTGGGCGTGCTCGGAGGGCGGCGGCCCGGCCGCGACCGACGCGACCACGAGGTTCTCCCGCAGCAGCGGCGAGGCCGCGAGTTCCGGGTCGACGCCGTGCTCGGGCGCGACGATGAGGGCCAGGTCGAGGCTGTGCGCGAGCAGCCCGGCGATGAGATCCGGTGAGCTGCCCTCGGTCACGTTGAGGGCGATGTCCGGATGCGCCGCCCGGAAGCGCCGCAGCACCTCCGGGACCAGCGACGAGCAGAGGCTCGGGGTGGCGCCGAGCCGCACCGCACCCTGGCGCAGTCCGACGAGGTTGCGGATCTCGTCGCGGGCGACGTCCGCGTCGGCCACCATGCGCTGCGCGAAGGGCAGCAGCGCCGCTCCGGCCGCGGTGAGGGTGACCGCGCCCCTGATTCGCTCGAATAGTGGCGCACCTAACGCCGTTTCGAGGGTGTGAACCTGCTTACTCAAAGTGGGTTGACTCACGCTGAGAAGCTCCGCCGCCCGGGTGAAATGTCGTGTTTCCGCCACTGCTAAGAAGTATCGCAACTGCTGAAGCTGCATTTCCATAGCCTCCGTCTATCACTTACCTACCGATCATGCATTAGACGAATCAACGCCCGCTCCCTACCGTTCGAGAAGTGGCGGTAGACACCCGAATCCGACCCCAAAAGGCCCCAACGGGCGTGCGGGCGGGCAGCAGCGTGGGACTCAAGATCCTGATGGCGACAACCGGGATCCTGCTAATTCTGTTCCTGTACGCGCACATGGCCGGCAATCTGAAGATTTTCTTCGGCGCGACCCCGTTCGACCACTACGCGCACTGGCTGCGCACCATCGGCGAGCCGCTCCTGCCCGGGCAGTGGTACCTGTGGATCCAGCGGACCGTGCTGACCGTGGCGGTCATCGGGCACATCGTCTCGGCGGCGATCCTCGCGCGCCGGGCGCGGCGGGCGCGACCCGTGCGGTACGAGCACCGTCCCAAGGTCCAGGGCAGCTACGCCGCGCGCACCATGCGCTGGGGCGGCGTGATCGTCGTGCTGTTCGTCATCTTCCACATCCTCGACCTGAGCACCGGAACGCTGAACCCGGTCGGCGCACCCGGGCGCCCGTACGCGAACGTGGTCGCCGACTTCGCGCCGCACCGCTGGTACGTGACGCTGTTCTACGCGCTGTCCATCGTGGCCGTGGGCTTCCACCTGCGGCACGGGATCTTCAGCGCGGTCCGCACCCTCGGCCAGCGCACCGCGCGCGGCGAACGCATCGCCCGCGCCACCGCGCTGGTTCTCTCCGTCGTACTGGTGGTCGGTTTCCTGTCGGTGCCGTTCGCCGTCATCACGGGATTGGTGAATTGATCATGGAGCTCTACCGCGAAGGCGAGCCGATACAGGACAAGGCGGCGCCGGACGGCCCCGTCGAGACGCGTTGGGAACGCCGGAAGTTCTCTGCCAAGCTGGTCAACCCGGCCAACCGCCGCAAGCTGACCGTCATCGTCGTGGGCACCGGCCTGGCCGGCGGTTCGGCGGCGGCGACGCTGGCGGAGGCCGGCTATCGCGTGCGGTCGTACTGTTACCAGGACAGCCCGCGGCGCGCCCACTCGATCGCCGCGCAGGGTGGCATCAACGCGGCGAAGAACTACCGCAACGACGGCGACTCCGTCTACCGGCTGTTCTACGACACCGTCAAGGGCGGTGACTTCCGCGCCCGGGAGTCCAATGTGTACCGCCTGGCCGAGGTCAGCGCGAACATCATCGACCAGTGCGTGGCGCAGGGTGTGCCGTTCGCCCGCGAGTACGGCGGCCTGCTGGACAACCGCTCGTTCGGCGGCACCCAGGTGTCGCGCACGTTCTACGCCCGCGGGCAGACCGGGCAGCAGTTGCTGCTCGGTGCCTACCAGGCGATGGAGCGCCAGATCGCGGCCGGCAACATCGAGATGAACGCCCGCCACGAGATGCTGGAGCTGATCGTGGTGGACGGCCGGGCCCGCGGCATCGTGGTCCGCGACCTGGTCACCGGCGAGATCACCACCGACTTCGCGGACGCCGTCGTGCTGGCCTCCGGCGGTTACGGCAACGTCTTCTTCCTCTCCACGAACGCGAAGGGCTGCAACGTCACCGCTACCTGGCGGGCGCACCGCAAGGGCGCGCTGTTCGCCAACCCCTGCTACACGCAGATCCACCCGACGTGCATTCCCGAGTCCGGCAAGCACCAGTCGAAGCTCACGCTGATGAGCGAGTCGCTGCGCAACGACGGCCGGGTGTGGGTGCCCCAGCGGGCCGGCGACAACCGGGCGCCCGGTGACATCCCCGAGAGCGAGCGCGACTACTACCTCGAACGCATCTACCCGGCGTTCGGCAACCTGGTCCCGCGTGACATCGCCTCGCGTGCCGCGAAGAACGTGTGCGACGAGGGCCGCGGCGTCGGCCCCGGCGGCCTGGGTGTCTACCTGGACTTCGCGGACGCGATCCAGCGGCTCGGCCGGCACACCGTGGAGGAGAAATACGGCAACCTCTTCGAGATGTACCAGCGCATCACCGGTGAGGACCCGTACCAGGTGCCGATGCGCATCTACCCCGCCGTGCACTACACGATGGGCGGCCTCTGGGTGGACTACGACCTGCAGTCCACGATTCCCGGCCTGTTCGTCGTGGGCGAGGCGAACTTCTCCGACCACGGAGCGAACCGGCTCGGCGCGTCCGCGTTGATGCAGGGCCTCGCGGACGGGTACTTCGTGCTGCCCAACACGATCAGCAATTACCTGGCGGCCGGCCCGTTCGACAAGCTCACCGTGGATCACCCGGAGGTCGTCGAGGCGCGGCAGGCGGTCACCGAGCGCGTGAAGCGGCTGCTGGCCGTCAACGGCGACCGCACCGTCGACTCGTTCCACCGCGAACTGGGCCACCTCATGTGGGAGTACTGCGGCATGGAGCGCACCGAGGAGGGGCTCACCAAGGCCCTGGGCCTGGTTCGTGGCCTGCGCGACGAATTCTGGTCCCGGGTCAAGGTGCCCGGCACCGGCGAGGAGCTGAACCAGAACCTGGAGCGGGCCGGCCGGGTCGCCGACTTCTTCGAACTCGCCGAGCTGATGTGCATCGACGCGCTGCACCGGCGCGAGTCGTGCGGCGGGCACTTCCGAGCGGAGAGTCAGACCCCCGACGGCGAGGCGCTGCGCAACGACGACGAGTTCAGCTACGTCGCCGCGTGGGAGTACGCCACCGGGATGCCCGTCCTGCACAAGGAAGAGCTCGACTTCGAGTACGTCCATCCGAGCACCCGGAGCTACAAATGAACCTCAAGCTGCGCGTCTGGCGCCAGAAAGGTCCGGACGACGCGGGCCGCATGGTCACCTACACCGTCGAGGACATCTCCGCCGACGCGAGCTTCCTGGAGATGCTCGACGTCCTCAACGAGAAGCTCATCCTCAACGGCGAGGAGCCGATCGCGTTCGACCACGACTGCCGCGAGGGCATCTGTGGAATGTGCGGCATGATGATCAACGGTGTCGCGCACGGCCCCGAACGGGCGACCACCACGTGCCAGCTCCACATGAGGCACTTCTCCGACGGTGAGACGATCGACGTCGAACCGTGGCGGGCGGCCGCCTTCCCGGTCGTCAAGGACCTGGTCGTGAACCGCAGCGCGTTCGACCGCATCATCCAGGCCGGTGGCTACGTCACCGCCCCGACCGGTGCGGCTCCGGAGGCTCACGCGGCGCCGGTACCCAAGCCGGACGCCGACGCGGCGTTCGAGGCGGCCACCTGCATCGGCTGCGGAGCCTGCGTCGCCGCCTGCCCGAACGGCTCGGCGATGCTGTTCACCGCGGCCAAGGTGGGGCATCTCGGCCTCCTGCCGCAGGGCCAGCCGGAACGCGACAGCCGCGTGCTGAACATGATCGGGGCTCAGGACGACGCGGGCTTCGGCGGCTGCACCAACGCGGGGGAGTGCACCACGGTCTGCCCGAAGGGCATCCCGCTCACCCTGATCGGCCGGCTGAACAGCGACTACCGCAAGGCGCTGCGCAAGCGCTGAGGCCCAGCTCGTGGATCCGGCCGTGGGCGCCATCGCGCACGCGCCGTACGGCGCCGGTGGGTTACCCGGCCGGATCCGCGAACGGGCGGCATTCGTGGCGTTGGCCCGCCGGTGGCGCACCGTCGGCGGGCCAACGTCATGCGTACGCGCTGGCTGACCAGGCAACCCGCCGCCGCGCCGGTACCCCCGGCGGTATCATCCCATCCGCGGAGGAGGGGCGGTTTTGACCGGGGAAGACACCAGCGCGCGAGACCAGTTGCTGGCCGCGACCATCGATCACGTGGCCCAGCACGGCCTGGCGGACACCAGCCTCCGCTCGCTGGCCGCCGCCATCGGCACCAGCCACCGGATGCTCATCTACCACTTCGGCTCGAAAGAGGGGCTGCTGGTCGAGGTGGTCCGGGCGGTCGAGGCGCGGCAGCGGGAGACGCTCGACGCGTTGCGCGCGAACGAGGCGGACAGCCTCGCCGACGTCATGCGCCTGCTGTGGCGCGACGTCTCCGATCCGTCCCGCTGGCCGCACGAGCGGTTGTTCTTCGAGATGTACGGCCGGGCACTGCAGGGCCGTCCGGGCACCGAACCGCTGCTGGAGGGCGTCGTCGAGCCCTGGCTGGACAAGGCCGCGCAGGTCGGGGCCCGGCACGGGCTGGACCCGCAGACGACCCGGGCGCGCGCCCGGCTCGGCGTGGCGACCGTGCGGGGTCTGCTGCTCGACCTGCTCGCCACCGGCGACCGGGCCGGGGTGGACCGCGCGATGGAGGAGTTCATCTCGTTCTACGAGTAGCGTCGGTGCGCTCGACGAGCAGGGGGTGACGTTCCGGATGACAGACGCCTCGGTTACGCCGCGAGACGTGCGGCGCCTCCCGCTCGCGGCGTTGTCGGCGCTGGCGGCGGCGGCCTTCGTCGCGGTCACCACCGAGGTGCTTCCGGTCGGGCTGCTCAACGAGATCGGCGCCGGCCTGCACATCGACGCCTCCCGCACCGGACTACTCGTGTCGGTCTACGCGATCGTCGTCGCGGTCTGCTCGGTGCCGCTGGCCGCGCTGGTCCGGCGGTGGCCGGCGCGATCGGTGCTCTGCGCACTGCTGCTCGGCTACGCGGCCAGCAACGCCGTGCTGGCCTTCGCCGGCGCGTACTGGGTCGCGTTGTGCGCCCGGCTGCTCGGGGGTCTCGCGCACGCGGGCTTCTTCTCCGTCATTTTCGTCGTGGCGGTCCAACTCGCCCCGGCCAGGCACGGTCGGGCGGTCGCGGTCGTCGGTTCCGGCGTGGCGTTGGCCCTGGCCCTCGGCGTCCCGGCGGCCACCGCCGTCGGTGCCGCGGTCGGGTGGCGCTGGGCCTTCGCGGGCTGCGCGGTGGCCATGCTGGTACTCGCCGCGCTCATGGCGGTCGTCCTTCCGGCCGAGCCGCGAGGCGCCGAGCCGGTACGGCGGCCTCCGGTACTCGGCGCGCTGCGCACCCGGCGGGCGCTGCCGGTCAGCCTCGCCATCGTCGTGCTCACGCTCGGCCACTACACGCCGTTCACCTATCTCACGCCGCTGCTGCGGGAGTCCGGGGTCGGGCCGCGCCAGATCAGCATCGCGCTGCTCGGCTACGGCTGCGCGGGCGTGTTGGGCGTACTGGCCGCCGGTGCCGTCGCGGACCGGCGACCACTGCCGGCGCTGCTCGCCGCCGCGACGCTCACCGCGGTCAGCCTCCTCGTGTTGGGTGCCACGCGCGGCGTACCAGCGCTCACGGTGATGGTGGTCTGGGGCCTGACCTTCGGCACGCTGCCCACGCTGATCCAGACCGTCGCGCTGCGTGCCGTGCCTCCCGACGCGCTCGACGCGGCGCCGGCCGTGGTCAACGCGGCGTTCAACGTCGGTATCGCGGGCGGGGCCTTCCTCGGCTCCCGCGAACTGCTGGTCGCCGCGCCGCCGACGCTTGCCTTCACCGGCTCCGCACTCATCGCGGTATCGCTGCTTCTTCTGGCCCGGATTCGCCCGGCGACCGGGCCGGGCGTCAACGCGTGACCCAGCGGTTCGGGTGGTGAATGCCGGGTAACCGGTCGTGGCGGGCCCGACATGACATACCTCGCACCGGGCCGGTTGAACCGGTGCGCGCCGCGGTCACGTTTGTGCTGTGTACCGATGAACGTTCAGCGGAAAGGGACAAGGCGACCGTGCGTATCATTTTCGCCGCCACGGGTGCCTACGGGCATCTTTACCCCATCGTTCCACTCGCCGTGGCCGCCCGGGACAGCGGGCACGAGGTAGTGGTGGCGACGGATTCGCAGTTCCATCCGGTGCTGGCCGAGGCGGGTCTCGAGGCCGTCGCGGCGGGCCTCACCGTCGAGGCGGCCTTCGGCACGGTGCTGGCCGGGTTGACGGCTCCGCCGGCCGGCGAGGCCGACGTCGCGGTGGAGGCGTTCGCGCAGGTACTGCCCAAGCGGGTCATCGCCGACCTGCAGCCGGTACTGCGGGAACGGAAGTTCGACCTGATGATCCACGAGGTCGGGAACTCGGGTGCGGGGATCGTGGCCCGGATGGCCGGCATGCCGTCGGCGGTGATGGGGCTCGGTCGGGTGCCGGAAGGCCCGCTGTGGGATCTGATGTTCCCCGCGCTGACCGCCGTGGCGGCCGAGTTCGGCGTCGAAATCACCGACCCCCGGACGCTCGACGAACCGTACATCGACATCTGCCCGCCGTCCCTGCAACTGCCGGGGTTCGCCCAGGAGGTCCAGCACCTCCCGACCCGGCCGATCGCCTGGAACCCGCCGGGCTCCCTCCCGCCCGCCGTGCTGGCCCGCGACCGGAGCCGGCCGCTGGTCTACCTGACCCTGGGTACGGCCTTCGCGCAGGCGGGGTTGCTCCGGCACATGATCGACGCGCTCGCCGAACTGCCGGTTGACGCGCTCGTGGCGACCAGCCGAGCGGTGCGGATCGCGGACCTCGGCGAGCTTCCGGACAATGTCACGGTGCAACAGTGGGTACCGCAGGCCGACCTGCTCAAGCACGTCGATCTCGTCGTACACCACGGCGGCAGCGGTACGCTCCTCGGCGCGTTGGCGCAGGGGCTTGCGCAGCTCATGCTGCCACTGGGCGCGGACCAGTTCTCCAACGCGCAGCTGCTCGTCGGGGCGGGCGTCGCCCGGCAGGTCCTGCCCGACCAGCACAGTCCGGAGACGATCGCGGAGCAGATCCAGGGTCTGTTGGCGGACGCCCAGGCCAGGGCGACGGCCGGCAGGATCGCCGGCGAGATCTCGGCCATGCCGGCGCCGGCGGAGACGATCGAGCGACTGGCCGGGATCGTCGGTTAGCGACAGGTCGCCCGTCGCGCCACCCGGACCCCCTCGCGGCTAGGGGCGGGGATTGCGGCTAGGGGCGGGAATTGCGGCTGGGGCGGGGATGCCGAGTCGTTGGGCGAACGCGGACATCTCATCGCGCTGTTCGTCGGGCTCCGTGGACGCGGCCGCCACGACGATCCGGGTCACGCCCTGGGCGGCGAGCGCCTCGACGTGTTCCCGCGTCAGCTCCATCGACCCCCACCGCGTGTACTCCAGAGCCTGGGGATCGCGCCCGGCGTCGAGGGCGGTTGATCGGGCGAGATCGAGCTGGGCCGCCCGTTCGTCGGGTGTCAGCGCGCCGCCGGGAAAGTAGCCGTCACCGCGTTTCCCGGCGCGGCGCGCGGCCGCCCGGCTCGACCCACCAATGTGGATCGGTAGCGCGGCCGTGCCGTACGGCTTCGGGAAGCTGCACAGGTCATCGAAGGAGAAGAATTCGCCATGGAAGCTCACCCCGGCCTCGCCGCCGGCCCAGAGCAGCCGCAGCACGTCGATCGCTTCGTCGGCACGGCGACCGCGGGTGCTGAAATCGACGCCCACGGCGCGGGCCTGACCCGGGAGAGTGCCCAGCCCGACGGTCAGCAGGCGCATCCGTCCCCTGGACAGCACGTCGATGGTGGCCAGGCGCTTGGCCAGGATCACGGGATGGTGGTAGGGCAACAGCAGCACGCCCGTGCCCAGCAGGATCCGGTGCGTAGCGGCGGCCACGAAGCTCAGGGAGTCGAGGGGATCGGCGTACGGCAGCGTCGGCGGCAGTTCGCCGGCCCCGAACGTCGCGCCGGGATAGAGCACGATGTGCTCGGGAAGGTACAGCGCCTCGAAGCCGCAACTCTCGGCATGCTGTGCGTAGGCCACGAGCTTGTCGGGGTCGACTCCCTGATACGGGCTGCTGTAGCTGATCGCGAACTTCACTCCGCTCCCTTGGCTCGCCTCTGTCTGATCGGGGTGCGCCGGCCCGATCGCATCGGGTGAGCCCGCGCCTCGTCCGGCCCGCGCCATTCGTCGACGAGCGGCCGACCGCCCGCGCTTGCCTGGCGCGGGCCACGCTAAACCCTGCCGCCGGCGTCAGGGCAAACGCCGGCGGCACGGTTCGTGGCGATACGCCTGCTCAGGCATCAGGGTCGGTCTGACTCACGAGTCGAGGTCGGCCTGCTCTTCGGGAGTCAGCAGCCGGGAGCGGATGAGGAACCGGACGCCCTCGGGGGCCTCCAGGGAGAATCCGCTGCCGCGTCCGGGAACCACGTCGACGGTGAGGTGGGTGTGGCGCCAGCGTTCGAACTGGGCCGCACCCATCCAGAAGGTGACGGGCTCGTCCACCCCGTCGATGGCCAGCTCGGCGAGCAGCACGTCGGAGGAGCCGGTGCGGAATTCGCCCTGCGGGTAGCACATGGGTGAGCTGCCGTCGCAGCACCCGCCGGACTGGTGGAACATCAGCGGGCCGTGGGCACCCCGCAGCGACCGGATGACCTCGGCCGCCGCGGGAGTGATGGCTACACGGGATGTCATGACGGCGCCGGCCTAGAACAGTCCGACGGCCCGCGGGCTGTAGCTGACCAGAAGGTTCTTGGTCTGCTGGTAGTGATCGAGCATCATCCGGTGGTTCTCCCGACCGATGCCGGAGCCCTTGTACCCGCCGAAGGCGGCGTGCGCCGGGTACGCGTGGTAGCAGTTGGTCCACACCCGCCCGGCCTGAATGGCGCGACCGGCCCGGTAGGCGGTGTTGGTGTCGCGGGTCCACACGCCGGCGCCCAGCCCGTACAGAGTGTCGTTGGCGGTCTTGATGGCGTCGTCGAAGTCGCTGAACGCCGCCACGGACACCACCGGGCCGAAGATCTCTTCCTGGAAGACGCGCATCGAGTTGCTGCCCTCGAAGATTGTCGGCTGCACGTAATACCCGTCGGACAGCCCACCGTCGAGCTGGGCGCGTTCGCCGCCGGTGAGGACCTTGGCGCCTTCCTGCCGGCCGATGTCCAGGTAGGACAGGATCTTTTCCAACTGGTCGTTGGATGCCTGGGCGCCGACCATCGTGGCGCTGTCCAGCGGGTTGCCCTGCACGATTTTCTGGGTACGTTCGACGGCGGCGTCGAGGAAGTCGCGGTAGTGGCCCTGCTGGATCAGCGCCCGCGACGGGCAGGTGCACACCTCACCCTGGTTGAGCGCGAACATGGTGAAGCCCTCGAGTGCCTTGTCGAAGAACTCGTCGTGAGCGGTGGATACGTCGTCGAAGAAGATGTTCGGGCTCTTGCCGCCCAGCTCCAGGGTCACCGGTTTGATGTTCTCGCTGGCGTACTGCATGATCAGCCGGCCGGTGGTGGTCTCCCCGGTGAACGCCACCTTGGCCACCCGGGCGCTCGCCGCCAGGGGTTTGCCGGCCTCGATGCCGAATCCGTTGACGATGTTGACGACGCCCGGCGGTAGCAGGTCCGAAATGAGGTCCATCAGGTAGTGGATGGACGCCGGGGTCTGCTCGGCGGGCTTGAGGACCACGGCGTTACCGGCGGCCAGGGCGGGGGCGAGTTTCCAGGTGGCCATGAGGATGGGGAAGTTCCACGGGATGATCTGCGCTACCACGCCGAGCGGTTCGTGGAAGTGGTACGCGACGGTGTCCTCGTCGATCTCGCTGATCGAGCCCTCCTGGGCGCGGATCGCGCCGGCGAAGTACCGGAAGTGGTCCACCGCGAGCGGGATGTCGGCGGCCAGGGTCTCCCGGATCGGCTTGCCGTTCTCCCAGGTCTCGGCCACGGCGAGGTTTTCCAGGTTGGCTTCGATCCGGTCGGCGATCTTGTTGAGGATGTTCGCGCGTTCCGCCACCGAGGTGCGGCCCCAGGCCGGCGCGGCGCCGTGCGCGGCGTCCAGCGCCTTCTCCACGTCCTCGGCGGTGCCCCGGGCGATCTCGCAGAAGGTCTGACCGGTGACCGGTGTCGGGTTCTCGAAGTAGCGGCCCAGGGCGGGCGCGACGAATTCGCCGTTGATCCAGTGGTCGTACCGGGATTGGTAGCGTACCGGGGAGTCGGACTGTCCGGGCGCGGCATAGGTGGTCACGGCTGCACCTCCAGCGTGTCGGGTGCCCGACACGGTAGGACGGGGGACGTTACACGAACGTTGCAGCGCCCATCGATCCCGGATCGCCCTCGCCCCGGATCGCCTTTACCCCGGCTCGCCCAGGCCGTAGTCCGCCCGCAATTCGCGTACCCGAACCCGGGCGCTCTGCCGGTGTCCGGACCGAGGCGGCGTGATGGCCTCCAACCGCTCCCACACCGCGAGGTCATCGAAGCCGGCCCGGCTGGCCCAGGCGTGCAGGACCCGCCGGTCCGGACTGGCCAGGACCGCGCCACGCAACTGAGTGTCCAGCCAGTGACGCAGTTCCACCACGCCCGGAGCGTCGGAGGTGGGCAGCAGCGGCCCGGGGTAGGCCCCGACCGCCGAGGCCAGGTCACCGTGGGACAGCGCGTGCCGCACGGCGATGAAGTCGGCCTCGACCGCCCGGGCCAGCCGGTACGGGCGGGACTGGAGCAGGTTGCCGATCAGGCGACGCAGCCGCGTCAGCTCCACCCGCAGCGTGGTCTGCGCAGCCAGGTCGCCGTACAGGGCGGCGGCCAGTTGCTGCCCGGTCATGCCCTCCGGGTGGGCGGCCAGGATCAGCATCAGTTCGGCGTGGCGGCGGTGCAGGCGCAGTTCGCGGCCGTCGATGCGCAGCACGCCCTCCGGCCGGCCCAACACGCGCAGCCGCGGCGGCGCGGTGCGCGCGGGCAGCCAGGGGGCGTCCCGCCCGGTGCGCTGCCAGCCCAGGTAGGACTCGGCGACCTGGGCGGCGGCGCGGACCAGGCCGAGGCTGTGCGGGTTGGCCACCGCGTCGCCGCCGGTGACGTCCAGAACGCCGAGGATCTGGCCGGTGGCGGGGTCGTGGATAGGCGCCGCGGCGCAGGTCCACGCCTGTACCGTGTGCCGGAAGTGCTCGGCCGCGAAGATCTGCACCTCGTGATCGACGGCCAGGGCCGTGCCGGGCGCGTTGGTGCCGGCGTGCGGCTCGTCCCACTGGGCGCCCGCCACGAAGTTCATCCGCGCCGCCCGGGCCCGCGCACCCGGGTGGCCCTCGACCCACAGCAGCCGCCCGGTCGCGTCCATCACCGCCCAGAGGTGCCGCCCGTCGTCGGCGGTCGCGCCGACCAGGTCGCGCAGCACCGGGAGCACTCTCGCCAGGGGATGCGCGTCCCGATAGGTGGTCAGGTCGTCGTCGAGCAGCATCACCGGCGGGTCGGTGTCCGGGTTGACCCGTGCCCGCGACGAACGCAGCCACGACTGCGCGACCACGTCCCGCACCGGTACCGAGCCGGTGTCGAGCGCGCCCGTGGCCAGGAACGCGGCGTGCGCGTGAGCGATCTGCCTGGCCCGGCCCCGCGGATTCGTGCCCACCTCCGCCAGCCACGCGTTGGCCACCGGGACCTCACCTCCCGTCGCTGTGCCAGGTGGGCGGCCCGCGATGCGAACCCCGGCGACCGGGCGGCGACCCAGCGGTGCGGAGAACGCTGTGCGGTGCGCCAACCGTAGCGCGGCGGCCCCGGCGCTGCGCGCCGATCATGCTCCGCTGCCGAAACTGTTAGCCAGCTCGAGGCTACCGCCGGCCCTCACCGCCGAACAGGTCGATGGCCCGGTCGACGAATCGATTGGTCGCGATCGACTGCTCCTCCCGCCAGATCCGCAGCAGGTCCTGTTCGACGCGGGTACCCGGGGGCGGGGAATGGCTGACCGTCGCCTTGGCCTGAAGGTTCCTGGCTCGTTGCGCCACCAGCAGCGGTATCGGGTCCAGTCCGAGCCGGAGGGTGAGGTGTAGCTTGACGCGCAGCAGGACGCGCATGTCCCTGAGATGATCCAGCGGCGTGCCGAGCCATTCCAGCAGGCGCTCCCGGCCCTGTCTGGTCGGCTGCATCGGCACCCGCCGCGGGCCCAACGAACTCGACTCGGCCGGCTCGGGCGTGATCATCGCCTTGGCCTGCAACGCGTGCAGCGCCCGGTAGATGACCGGGTTCGGCAGCGACCAGACCTGACCGAGCAGGGTGTCCGGGGTGAGTTCCTTGACCAGCGAGAAGCCGTGGCGCGGCCGCTCGACGAGCAGGCCGAGCACTATCCAGTCGGCCAGCGACCACGAGCCCTGTGCCGGGTCGTCCTCGATCACGCCCGGTATTTTAGGCCCGTCGCGGTCGGCCGGTGGGACCGCGTGGCAGCGCGCGTGGGCGAGTGGGTGGGTGGGGCCAGCGACTCGCGTGAGTCCGGTCAGCCGGTGATCGTGTACTGCGCCGTGCCGGTGTACGTGCCGGGCACCGTACCGTCGGGACGCTCAGCACGGTTACCGGTGCAGCCGCAGGCGGATCAGATCGGAGACGTAGCGGCCGCCCTTGACGTCGCCGGGTACGACGAGCCGGGCCAGCCCGTCGGCGGTCGGCTGGCCGTCCTCGGTGACCGCGACGAGGACGCTCTTGTGTTCGAAGCCCGGATCGAACTCGCCCCAGGCCACCGTGGCCTGGTACCGGTCGCTGCCGGTCGCGGTGACCACATAGCGCAGTTGGTCGTTCTTCACGGTCGGGTCGAATTTCGGCTGAGCCCGGTTGAGCACGTCAAGCAGCAGCGGCCCGGTGTAGGTGTGGGTCTGGGTCCCGGTGCCGCTCTCGAACGTCACGGTGACGGTCTGCTCCGGCAGCGCCGCCAGGTCGGTCGCGGACAGCCGCACCCGGTGCCGGACCGCGCCGTCGACCAGCAGCACCGTGCGCTGCTTGGCCGCCGCACCACCGCCGGTCCGGCGGTCGATGTTCGGCGCACCGCTGGACGCACCGCTGGCCGTGCCGGCGGTGAGCGCCACGGCGGTGAACACCGCGGCGGCGAGGACGGCGAGGCGGCGGCTGCGGCTGGTTGTCGATCGCACGGGGTGCTCCCTCCGGTGTGTGGCGGCGTCGGCCACCACGGGATCCTGCGCGGCCGACCAAGTCGCGCATCGCATCTCGTCGATGCTACAGAGCGGGAACGCCAGGTGAGGCTGGTACGAGCGGATCTGCCGTCGGGCGGAATCACGGGATGAGCGATCACGTGGACCCGCTTGGTTGGCAGACACGTGTCTTACGACTAACCTCGATTTACGTCAGATGACTGTCTTACGAGGGTCGGAGGCGAGCGCGGAGTGGACCCGGTTAGTGGGGTGGACGCGGATACCCGTCCGGGTTCCCGCCGGGCGCAGGCCGAGGCAACCCGCGACCTGCTGCTGCGCACCGCGGAGCGGCTGTACGCCGAACGCGGGCTGGCTCAGGTGTCCAACCGCCAGATCGTCGAGGCCGCGGGTCAGGCGAACAACTCGGCGCTGGCCTATCACATCGGCACCCGCACGGATCTGATCCACGCCATCACGCGCTCGCACGTCGAGCGGATCGCCGCCCGCACGCAGCAACGGGTCCGCGCGGCCCGCCGGTCGCGCCGACCCCGCGACCATGTGGCCAGCCTCGTGCTGCCCTACACCGAATACCTGGCGAGCCTGGGCAACCCCAGTTGGTGCGCCCGGTTCCTGGCCCAGGTGGTGACCGATCCGGCGCTGGCCGACCGGGTCGACGTCGATCCGGTGCTGGCGATGAAGTTCCTGGACGGCGTGGCGGCGGTGTGGTCGCACCTGGCCGAGTTGCCGCCCGCCGAGTCGGCCCTGCGTAGTCAGACCGCGCGGGTCGCGGTCATCCACACCTGCGCCGAACAGGAACGCGTCGCGGCCACCAGGGGCGTGCCGGCGGACTGGTCGCTGGTTGGACAGGCCCTGACCGACGCCGTTACCGGTCTGCTGCTCGCGGCGCGACACCGCACAGCTGTCCCCACCGCACGGAAGGACTGCCCATGACCAACCAGACGACCCGTCCCACGATGCTGCGTCCGGTCCCGCAGGAGATGCTGGAGCGTGGCGAGTGCCCGTTCGATCCGCCGTCGGCGCTCGCCCGGTTGGACCAGCGGGCGCCGCTGTCTCGGATCGAGCTGCGCAACGGTGCCGAGGCCTGGCTGGTGACCGGGTACGATCAGGCCCGTGCGGTGCTGTCCGACCCGAGGTTCAGCTCCGACACCGTCCGGCACCGCAGCGCGATGAATCTGCGGCCCGAGGAGGTCGGCGTGGCCCGGGGCCCGGTGGAGGTGCCGGCGCGGCAGGACGGCATGTTCCTGTTCATGGACCCGCCCGAGCACACCCGACTGCGGCGGCTGCTCACCGGTCAGTTCACGGTGCGACGGATGCAGCTGCTGGAGTCGCGGATCCGGGAGATCGCGGTCGAGCACATCGAGGCCATGCGCGCGGCCGGTACCGAGGCCGACCTCGTGCCCGCCTTCGCGCTGCCGCTGCCGTCACTGGTCATCTGTGAGCTGCTCGGCGTGGCCTACCAGCGCCGCGCCGAGTTTCAGGAGCGCACAGCGATCTCGCTGAACCTGACGAAGAGCGAGCAGGAGCGGGCGGGTGCCTCGGCGGCGATCTACCAGTTCATGCGCGAACTGGTCGCCGAGAAGCGCCAGCATCCGGCGGACGATTTGCTGTCCGGCCTGATTCACGGCGACGCCGAGCCGCCGCTGACCGAGAACGAACTGGTCGACATCGCGACCGTGCTGCTGGGCGCCGGCCACGAGACGACGGCGAACATGCTGGCGTTGGGCACCTACGCGCTGCTGGAGCACCCGGACCAGTTGGCCGTCGTGCGCGACGATCCGGCGGTGCTGGACAACGGAGTGGACGAGCTGCTGCGCTACCTGTCGATCATCCACATAGGACCGACGAGGATCGCGACCGCGGACGTGGCGATCGCGGATACCACGGTCAGGGCCGGAGACACCGTGCTCATCTCGGTTCCGCAGGCCAATCGCGCGGCCGACCACTGGCCGGCACCGGAGCGCCTGGACCTCACCCGCCCGCGCACGCCCCACCTGGCCTTCGGCCACGGGGTCCACCAGTGCCTGGGCCAGCAGCTGGCCAGGGCGGAACTCCGGGTCGGCCTGGCGGAGCTGGTCCAGCGGCTACCGAAGCTGCGCCTCGCGATCCCGGCCCACGACGTCCCCCTGCGTACCGACATGCTGATTTTCGGCGTGCACTCGCTACCCGTGACGTGGTCCTGACCCGGACCCCCCGCGGCTCAGCGGTTGTCGCCGCTGCCACCCAGCACGCCACGGCGGTGGCGGCTGGCCAGCTTGGCCAGGTTGGCCGCCGCGATGTCGTTCAGCGACAGGTCGAGGTAGTCGGCGAGCACCGCCACGTACCAGAGCACGTCACCGAGTTCCTTGGCGATGTCGGCCCGGTCGATCCGCGACTCGTCGCTGTCGAGGTCGCGGACCCACTTCTTGAACTTCTCGGCGACCTCCCCCGATTCGCCGACCAGCCCGAGCACCAGATGAAGCAGTTCGTTGCGCTTGTCGCGCGAAGCGGCGGTACGCAGGGCGCCACGCTGATACGCGTCCAGGTCCATGGCGGACCAGTATGGTCGACCGCCTCCCACCCGACCAGCGGGGCCTTACGGCCGCCCTCGTCTCCGTCGTAATTTTTCTTCTCGCTGTCGAAACCTTGCGGCCATACATCGATTCTTGTACCGTCGATTCGGACAATAGCCATCGATCGCTGCCCATCCTCAGCGTCATCACCTCCGTCGTCGCGGTCCGGGTCACCGGATAGCCGCCGCCCCGGGTTCCCGGGCTCCTCGCCGCTCACGAGGACCGACGGTGCGGCCGCCGGTCGCATCCGACGGCCCCGCCGCGACGAGACCGTCCCCGAGGAGCCGACATGCGTCCGCGTACCGATCCGCTGCACCGAGCACGCGCCCACGACCATCGACCGCCGGCACGACGACGGCGCTACCCCGCCCGCGGCCTGTTGCCGGTGGTCGGCCTGGCCGCCGTGGTGGCCATCGGCGCCGCGACACCGGCGTCCGCACACCCCGAATCGGCGGCGGCCCGCCCCGCCGCCGCTACCTGCATCGCCTCCGGCACCGACGCGGCCATCAACGCCGCGCTGGTCGGTGCCGGCGCCGAGGCGGTGCTCTGCCCCGGCGCCGTGTTCCAGCTCGGCAACCCCATCACCTTCACCGCACCGAACCAGAAGATCTACACCCAGGGGCTGCCCACCGACGCGACCCGGGCGAACCTGGTGGTCACCGGCGCCGGGCTGTCCACCGCGATCCAGGGCAACGGCCAGCCGGGCGTGGTGGTGCAGAACCTCCAGATCAACGGCAACCGGCCGGCCCTCGGCGTGGTCTCGGGCGGCGGCGCGTTGCTGGAGATGGGCGGCGCCGGCACCGACCAGACCGTGCGGAGCATCTACGCGCACGACACCCGCAGCTGGTCGACGCTGCACTTCATCGAGGGCCGGGTCACCGACAACACGCCGCAGTGCCAGGGCGGGCAAATCCTCGACAACCAGATCGGCCCGGCCGGCACCGCGACCCCCGACGCCACCGGCGTCTGGGCCGACGGCATCTCGCTGGCCTGCGGCGGCAGCCTGGTCCAGGGCAACACCATCACGGACGCCACCGACGGGGCCATCGTCGTGTTCGGCGCGCCCGGCTCGACCGTGCAGAACAACACCATCGTCGCCAAGAACCAGCTGCTGCTGGGCGGCATCAACATGGTCGACTTCGCGCCGATGAACGGCAACTACACCGGCACCGTGGTCACCCACAACACCATCGACGCGCTCAGCGCGTTCATCAAGATGGGCATCGCGCAGGGCCAGCAGGCGTGGAACTGCCTGACCGGCACCAACTACGGAGCCACGGTCACCGACAACACCCTTGAGGGCCAGTACATGGGATACGGCTACGCGGTCGACGGGGTGAGCGACTGGACAGTGACCGGCAACGTGGACAACTCCCGGCACGTCGGTACCCAGACCGCCGGCGGGTGCTTCGGCAGCCCCCGCGCCTCCCAGCCGGCCGGGTACCAGGTGGAGTCGGCCAGCTCCAGCAACCTCCAGCCCGAGTTCACCAGCGCGGTGCTGACCAACGCCCTGGGTACCCTCAACTCCCCACCGATCACCGCGCCCAGCGGCCCCACGCTGACCGCCAGCCCCTCCGGGGTCTCCTTCGGCAACCAGGCGGTCGGCACGACCAGCGCCGCGCACGCGGTGACCATCAGCAACACCGGCGGCTCGACGGCCACCATCTCCGCCATCGCGGCGAGCGGGCCCTTCGCCCAGACCAACACCTGCGGCGCGACCCTGGCCGCCGGGGCGTCCTGCACCGTCAACGCCACCTTCCGCCCGGCCGCGGTCGGGGCGGCCAGCGGCAGCGTGACACTCTCCGGCAACGCCACCAACTCACCGACCACCGTCGCGCTGTCAGGCACCGGTACCGGCACCGGTACGCCGACCAACCTGGCGCTGGCCGCCACCATGACCGCCAGCAGCACGGCGCCGGGATATCCGGCGACCAACTCCAACGACGGGAACGCCGGCTCCTACTGGGAGAGCAGCAACGGCGCCGGGTTCCCGCAGACGCTCACCGCCGACCTGGGCTCCACCCAGAACCTGGGCTCGGTGACGCTGCGCCTGCCGCCGGCGACCGCCTGGGCGACCCGCACCGAGACGCTGTCCGTGCTCGGCTCGACCAACGGCACCACCTACACCACCGTGCTGGCCTCGGCCGGGTACAGGTTCGATCCGGCCACCGGCAACACGGTCGGCCTCACCCTCCCGGCCGGCACGGCGGCGCGGTACCTGCGGCTGTCCGTGACCGGCAACACCGGATGGCCGGCGGCGCAGCTCGCCGAGTTCGAGATCTACTCCGGTACCGGCACGGGCGGCACCCCCACCCCGACCAACCTCGCCCTCAACGCGCCGATCACCGCGTCCAGCTACACCCAGAGCTACGTGGCGGGCAACGCCGACGATGGCAACACCGGCACCTACTGGGAGGGGGCCAACGGGGCGTGGCCGACCACGCTCACCGCCGACCTGGGATCGGCGAGGGCGCTGGGCTCGGTCGTGCTGCGCCTGCCGCCGGCGACCGCCTGGTCGACCCGCACCCAGACGCTCGCGGTGCTGGGCAGCGCCAACAACGGCACCTGGAGCACGCTGGTCGGCTCCGCGACGTACACGTTCGATCCGGCCACCGGCAACGCGGTGACCATCGCCGTACCGGCCGGCACCACCGACCGGTACCTGCGGCTGTCCTTCACCGCCAACAGCGTGCAGAACGGCGCGCAGGTCTCGGAGTTCGAGGTCTACGGCCCCTGAGTCGACCGCACGATCCCGGCCGGGCCATCACCGTCCACTATGGATGGGGGCGGCCCGGCTCCACACCTCCCACCGTGGCCAGGTCGTAGCCGTCGGGGTAGGTCCTGGGCCGCAGGCCGCCGGCAAGCGAGCTGTCGCGCCGCGGCGGCAGCACGTGGCGCAGCATCAAGGCGCGGATCCGCAACGCGGTGTCCAGGCCGGCGCGCACCGGCCAGGACGGGGTCGCGAGGCCGGTGGCGGCTCGCAGCGACGGATCGACCAGCGCGTCGACCAGCCGGGACCCCAGCGGCACCAGCGGCCGGGGCAGGTCCGCCAGCAGGCCCTTGGTGGCGGCCATCAGCTCGCGGGCGGCGTCGGTGCGGGCGAAGCGGGCGGCCTCGAACCGGTCGAACCACGCCTCGTACCCGGTCCACGTCGGCGGGATGTCGGCGATGTTCATCCGGCGGCCGAGTTCGGCGTAGAAGTTGAAGATCGCCTGCCGTTCGTGGCAGCACAGCGGCCGCCAGCCGTGCGCCTCGATCCACCGGCTGCCGACGAACACGAAGGTGCCCAGCACGTAGCGGTAGTCGTCGTTGCCGATGGCGAAGCGGCGGTGGATCTGGTTGAGGCGGCGCGTCGCGGTGCGCCCGCGCGGGTGGTCCAGGCCGTGATCGATCAGCTCGTACATGAGGATGCCGGTGTCGTCCGCGCGCCGCGCGGTGCGGTTGGTGGTCTGTCCGGTGCCGGCCAGCAACTCGGCGATTGACGGGACGGCGAACGTGCGCCAGAACGCCAGCAGCAGCCCGATCCGGACGTCGACCGGGAACTCGTACAGCGCGGTGGTGCGGTAGATCTCGTGGTAGTCACGGTCGGGGTCCAGCCGTTGGATCTGGCGCAGCCGTTGAAAGCGCCGCCCGTGCCCAGCCATCAGCGCCTCCGATGTCCGTTGCCGCCAACCGCAGGTGTCCTCACCAGCTTGCCGGCCAGCATATTTCAGTCGGTGACACCGTCGGGGCCGGTTAGCCGGCGGCCAGCGACACCGCGAGGGTCACCATGATGGTGGCTATCGCACCGTCCACCACCCGCCAGGCCGCCGGGTGCGCGAGCAGCGGTGTCAGCCGTCGAGCGCCGAGGCCCAGTCCGGAGAACCACACCAGGCTCGCCGTCGCCGCCCCGGCTCCGAACGCCCACGGATCCGGGTAGTGGTGGGCGACGGCGCCGAGCAGCATCACCGTGTCGAGGTAGACGTGCGGGTTGAGGAACGTGAACGCCAGGCAGGCCAACAGCGTCGCGCGCAGCGTCGCCGGCGGGCGGTCGAGCGGGCTGAGGGCGGCGGGTCGCAGGACCCGGCGGACCGCCAGCGCCGCGTACCCGAGCAGGAACAGCGCGCCGCCCCAGCGCACGGCCGTCACGATCGCGGGCGCGTTGGCCAGTACGGCGCCGAGGCCGGCGATGCCGGCCGCGATCAGCACCGCGTCGGCGGCCGCGCAGGTCGCCACGACCGGTACGACGTGCTCGCGGCGCAGCCCCTGGCGCAGCACGAAGGCATTCTGCGCCCCGATGGCGACGATCAGCGCGAAGCAGAAGCCGAACCCGGCAAGCACAGAGCCCATGCCTGCCACGCTAGGGCGGCCGGCCCCTGCATCCCAGCTAAAGAATTTTAAGGTCCATTAGAATCGCTTACGTGCTCGACCCGATCCAGCTCGCCACCTTCGACGCGGTCATCAAGCACGGCAGCTTCGACGCCGCGGCACGCGCCCTGCACGTCACCCCGTCCGCGGTCAGCCAGCGCATCAAGGCGCTGGAGCAGGTCGTCGGGCAGGTGCTCGTGCGCCGGGTGCGGCCGTGCGTGCCGACCGCCGCCGGGCTGCCCCTGCTGCGCCTCGGCGGCCAGGTGGAGCTGCTGGAGCACGAGGCCCTCGACGCCGCGCGCGGTGCGCTGGGCCCGCACGCGCTGACCCGCCTGGCGGTCGTCGTCAACGCGGACTCCCTCGCCGGCTGGTTTCTGCCCGCCCTCGCCGCCCTGCCCGAGGTGGTCTTCGAGCTGCACACCGACGACGAGGGGCACACCGCCGAGCTGTTGCGCGCCGGCACGGTGATGGCGGCGGTGACCACCGAGCGGGTCGCCGTGCAGGGATGCCGGGTGCGAAGGCTCGGGGTGATGCGCTACCTCGCTGTCGCCACGCCAGCCGTCCACTTCGCGTGGTTCGACGGGCGCGACCTCACGGAGGCGTTCGCCACCGCACCCATGGTCCGGTTCAACCGCAAAGACACCCTGCAGCATCGCTTCGCCCGCGCGGTCACCCGCCGCGACATCGACCCCCCGACCCACTTCGTCCCCGCCTCGGCGAGCTTCACCGAGGCCGTCCGGCTCGGCCTCGGCTGGGGCCTCATCCCGGAGGACCTCGCGCGCACCGACCTCGCCGCCGGCCGCCTCGTCGAACTGGCGCCCGGCCACCACCTCGACGTCCCGCTGTACTGGCAGTGTTGGAGCCTGAAATCCGCGGCCCTCGCGGCGCTGACGGCGGCAGTGAAGGCCGCCGCGGCCACCGCGCTGCGTTAGCGTGGATTCCGCGCGGTTCCTCCGAGCACTGAGCCCGCGGAGCAGCTTTAGTCGCTGCCGCCGGCGCCCTGACTGAGCCCGCCTGAAGTTCCGCGCGGCACGAAATGCCGTGCGTGAATGTCGCCATATGCCTGGTTAGCCGCGGTGTGGCCGGCTCGGGGCACATGTCGCGCTTGCGCCGGAGGTGATGTCATCAGAGTGTGACCGTTTCAATCCAGACCGTGACCAAGGCGGCTCCGCGTCGTTGTCCACGCCGGCTCACATTCACATCGGCATCATCGGACAAACGAGGAGAAGCATGGGGAAGACCAGACGTCGATTTGCCCTGCGGATCGGCGTGGCAGGCTTCCTGGTCGGTACCAGCGCCCTGGTCACCGGCCACGTCGCCCAGGCGCGCGGTGCCGCGCCCGGGTCCGCGTCCGCCACGGTCGGCGTCGCCCGGCGCCCGGCCCCGCCGGTACTGTCGGCGGCGACGTTTCCGGTCACCAACTGCGCCAGCCTGACCGGCGCCGACCTCACCCGCAACCGCGAGGCACCCGCCACCGTCACCGCCGCCACCGTCGTGCCGAAGGCCGGCAAGGACCCGCAGTACTGCGACGTGCACGGCTACGTCACGCCCCAGGTGCAGTTCGAGGTGGGGCTGCCCACCAACTCGTGGAACGGCGACTACTACCAGACCGGCGGGGGCGGGCGTGACGGCACCATCCCGTTCGGCAGCTGCGTCGACGCGCTCGCCCAGGGCTTCGCCGTCGCCGCGCAGGACGGTGGCCACGTCGGCAGCGATGCCCTGTGGGGGTTGACCGACGAACAGCTGCGCGTCGACTGGGCGTACCGCTCCGACCACGTCACCGCCGTGGTCGCCAAGGAGCTGATCAGCATCTTCTACGGTCGGGCACCCCGGTACTCCATCATGCAGGGCTGCTCGACCGGCGGACGGGAAGTCGAGTCCGAGGTGCAGCGCTACCCGAGCGACTTCGACGGCGCCATCGCCGGAGACCCGGCCTATCCCGGGCGGCTGGCCGGCATCGAGAACGCGTGGTTGGCGCAGAAGGGGCTCGACGCGAACGGGCGGCCCATCCTCGGCGCCGACAAGCTGCGGCTGCTGCACGGCGCCGTGGTCGACGCCTGTGACGGGCTCGACGGACTGCGCGACGGCACCATCGACGACCCGCGCGACTGCCCCTTCGACCCCGCGACGCTGCGCTGCCCTCGAGGCGCCCGCGACGTCGGCGACTGCCTGACCCCGGCCGAACTCGCCTCCGCGCAGGCGTTCTACCACGGACCGGTCGACGAGCACGGCCAGGCCCTGTACCCGTACCTGGCGCCGTACGGCTCCGAACTCAGCTGGGCCGCCACCGCGACCAGTGCCGCACAGCTGGCCGACAGCGGGCTCAAGGACCTCAACCTGCCGATCGGCGCGCCGACCCCGGCCTCGTACCGCGACTGGCGGTTCACCGACGCGAACATCGCCCGGCTGGTGCCGATGGCCAAGGTCTACGACCCGGTGCCACCATACGGCCACCCCGACCTGGGCGCCTTTGCCCGGCACGGCGGCAAGCTGCTCATCTACCAGGGGTGGGCGGACGCCGCCGCCAACCCGGGCGCGGCCGTCGACTACTACACCGAGGCCGCGAACGCGCTCGGCGGGCCGCAGCGCACGATGGGTTGGCTGCGGCTGTTCATGGTGCCCGGGATGGGTCACTGCGGCGGGGGCGACGGGCCGAGCACCTTCGACCCGCTCACCCCGATGCTGGCGTGGCTGCGGGACGGCACCGCCCCGGACCGGCTGGTCGCGAGCAACTCCGCGACCAGCCCGCTCAACCCCGGCCGGTCCCGGCCGCTGTACCCGTACCCGCAGGTGGCCCGCTACGACGGCACGGGCAGCGTCGAGTCCGCCGCCAACTTCCACGCCGCGCCGCCGCCGGTGGCGCACGCCGGTGACCTGCACTGGATCTGGGACCCGGCGCCGCCCGGCAGGAACCCGCACCGGTAGGCACCGGCGCCGCCCGGCACGAGCCGCCGCCGCGACCCGCGCGGTCGCGGCGGCCGGCACGTGCGGAGGCCGGCACGTGCGGGGGCGCCGTGGGAGTTCCCGCTATATCGATACATGCGAAGGTGTAGTGAGCAGCCGTCGCCCGGCGGGTCGCGACGTTCCTAGCCTGGCGAGCATGAGGCCACTTTCACGCCTGTGCGCCGCCACCGTCACGGCGCTCACCGTCACCGCACTATCCATCCCGCTCGGTCTGGCCGAAACCGCCCAGGCCGCGCCCACCCCGGCAGCACCCACCCGGGCCGCCATCGCCCCGGCCACCGTCACACCCGTCGACGGATCGCTGAAGGCCTACCACATCTCCGGCGTGTACGTCGGCGGCGTCTCCTCCGGCGGGTATCTGGCCACCCAGCTCCAGGTGGCGTACTCCGGCCGGATCCGGGGCGCGGCAATCTTCGCCGCCGGCCCGTACTACTGCGCGCAGAACAACGCCAGTCAGGCGGTCTACGGCTGCGGCGAGAACATCTGGCCGGATGGGCTGCCCACGCTGGAGGCGGACGCCTCGCTGTGGTCCGCGTACCGCTGGATCGACCCGATCGGGAACCTGTCCGGCCAGCCGGTCTACGTGTACCACGGCACCGCCGACTCCACCGTGGCCGGCAGCCTCACCAGCGACCTGGCCGGCTTCTACCGGCACTTTGGCGCGAACGTCCAGTACGTGACCGGGCCGTCCGGCCACTCCTGGGTCACCCCGTACGGGCCACTGGGCTGCACCGCGACCGGGTCGCCGTACCTGGACAACTGCGGCACTGACGCGGAGAACCAGTTCCTGACCAAGCTGTTCGGGTCGGTGGCCGCACCGAACCCGGGGGCGCTGACCGGCACCCTGACCCGGTTCAACCAGAACGGCTACGCGGTCGGCGGCAACGCGGCCAGGCTGTCCATGGGAAGCAAGGCGTTCGCCTACGTGCCGTCCTCCTGCGCGGCCGGCGCGACCTGCCGCCTGATGGTGGCGCTGCACGGGTGCGCTCAGGGGTACGACGCGGTAGGCACCGCCTTCGTGGACGACGCCAACCTCGACCAGTACGCGGACACCAACGCGATGATCGTGCTGTACCCGCAGGCCACCGCGAGCGTGGTGAACCCGTACGGCTGCTGGGACTGGTGGGGTTACCTGGGCGCGACCAACTACCCGATCCACGGTGGCGCGCAGCTCGAGTCCGTCATGGCCGAGGTGCGCGCGCTCGGCGGCTGACGCGCGGCCGCACGGCTCGCACCAGCCAAGCCGTCGGGCCCGGCCGCGCCGTCGGACCCAGCCGGGCCGGCCCGGTCGCGCGGGCCGGCCCGACGGTTCGGATGGTCGGTTCAGCACTGGCCATCGGCCAGCACGTAGTAGTTGGGTCCGGTCTGGCGCAGCGTGTGCGTGACGAACACGTTCCACAGGCCCATCGCCTGGTTGGAGCCGTTGGCGTAGGTGTATCCGCCGGACTGGTGCGACCGGCCGGCCGTCGTCTGCTGGTAGTTGTTGCCGGTGAAGCAGGGCTGGTCCGCCGTAGGGCTCGGGCTTGGGCTCGGGCTCGGCTTCCCGCTGGCGCTGGCGCTTGCCGTCGGGCTGGGGCTGCCGGTCGGGCTCGCCGTCGGCGCGGCCGACCCCAGCCCCCAGAACTGGGCCGTGTAGTACGACGAGCAGATGGAGCGCAGGTAGTAGGTGCCGGTGGCGCCGCACTGGTCGGTGGCGCTGCCCGGGTTGACCGGGGTGCCGTGGCCGATGCCCTGGACGCCGTACAGCTCGACGGCCGGCTGGCCGGAGGAGTCGTCGTAGGACTGCAGGGTGGTGCCGCCCGGCAGGCTCGTGGTGGAGCTGGGCGTCTGGGAGATGCCCCAGGCATTCGTCCACTGGTCGCGAGACTCGGTCGCGTTGGCCGGGTTCACGACCGCGTCGGAGGTGCCGTACCAGATCGCCACCCGGGGCCACGGCCCGGAGTATCCCGGGTCGGCTCCGCGCACCAGGTTGCCCCACTGCGCCGGGGTCTTGCTGGTCGCGCCGTACTGGCAGGTCAGTCCGCTGGTCAGGTCGGAGGCGCAGGCGTACGGGATGCCGCCGATGATGGCGCCGCCGGCGAACACGTCCGGATAGTCGGCGAGCATGACGGCGGTCATCGCGCCGCCCGCGGACAACCCGGTCACGTACACCCGGTGCGGATCGGAGCCGTAGTGCGCGACGGCGTAGTCGACCATCTGCTTGATGGACAGCGCCTCACCCTGCCCCCGGGCATAGTCGCTTGTCTGGAACCAGTTGAAGCACTCGGTGGCGTTGTTGGCCGAGCTCTGCTGCGGGAAGACAAGCGCGAAGTGGTACAGGTCGGCGTATTTGGGCCAGCCGGCGTTGGTGTAGTAGTCGGACGCGCTCTGCGTGCAGCCGTGCAGCGCCACCACGAGCGGGGCGCCGGAGGCCAGGCCGGTCGGCACGTAGCTGTACATGCCCAGCGCGCCCGGGTTGGAGCCGAACCCGCTGACCTGGGTGAGCGTGGCCGCGGCCTGGGCCGGCGCGGCGAGCCGCGGTGTGGCGGCCGCGACCGCGAGCGCGCCGGCGCACGCCACGGCCGCGACGAGAAGTTGGTGATGTCTGCGCATGGCGCCTCCCTGGGACGGGGCGGGATGGGTGGTCCGGTGGGTTGTTCGTAGGGTAGTCGTTACATTGATGTTCGATAATGTCTTCGGTTCACACAGCCGGGCGCCCGGAAGTGTGGAGGGCACCGGGTGAGGTGGCCTCGGCCGCAGGCCCCGGCCCCGGCAGAATCCCGGCCGGGGCGCCCGCCCCGCCCGCGAGGCACGTAGCCGGCACCCATTCCTGGATCGTTACTTGTGGATCCCACACACATGGTGGCCGGTAGACCTCCGCCCTAACGTGTGCTGCGACTGGTCTGGGTGCGGGGCAGGACGCGCCGCGCCGGACCGGGACCGAATACAACGGCGTGTGAGGTGGGAGGCGTCCGGATGGGTGCGGTACGGACATCCCGGCGGGCGCTGCTCGCCGGCTCGGTGGCGACCGTGGCGGTCTTCGCCGCCGCGGCCTGTGGCAGCCCGCAGAAGGCGGCCAGCGGCGGCTCGACCGTCGGTTCGAGCGCACCGGTCAACATCGGGGTGGTCTACTCGCAGACCGGCGCGCTGGCCAGCTACGGGCAGGAGTACACGGACGGCTTCAAGGCCGGGCTGGCGTACGCGACCAACGGCACCAACAAGATCGGCGGGCGGCAGGTCAACGTGACCTACGCGGACGACGCGGGCGACCCCGCGAAGGCGGTGTCCGCGGCCAAGGACCTGATCGGCAAGGGGTACAAGATTCTCGCCGGCTCGACCGCGTCCGGCGTGGCGCTGCAGGTGGCCCCGCTGGCCGCGCAGAACAAGGTGCTGTTCATCTCCGGGCCGGCCGCCACCGACGCGGTCACCGGAATCAACAAATACACCTTCCGCTCCGGCCGCCAGTCCTATCAGGACGTGCTCACCGCCAAGTCGTTCCTGGGCGACGCGACCGGCAAGAAGGTCTTGGTGTTCGCGCAGGACGACGCGTTCGGCAAGTCCAATGTGGAGGCGGTCAAGGCGGTGATGGGTGGGGCCGGCGCGACCGTCACCAGCATCGCCGTGCCGGAGAGCGCCACCGACTTCACCCCGTTCGCCAGCCAGGCCAAGAACGCCAGGCCGGACCTGTTGTTCGTGGCCTGGGCGGGCACCACGGCCAGCACCATGTGGCAGGCGTTGGACCAGCAGGGCGTGCTGGCCAGCACGACCGTGGTGACCGGGCTGGACATCCGGGCGACCTGGCCGACGTTCGGCGCCGCCGGCACCAAGGTCAGTTTCCTGGCGCACTACTTCGACGGCGCCACCGACAACCCCGCCGAACAGGCCCTCAAGCAGGCGGTACCGGGCGGTGCGACCGACCTGTTCGACCCGGACGGTTTCGCCGCGGCGCAGCTGATCGTGCACGCGGTGCAGGCCGGCGGCGACGACGTGGACGCGATGGTGAAGGCGCTTGAGGGGTACAGCTTCGACTCGGTCAAGGGCAAGCTGACCGTGCGCGCGTCGGACCACGCGCTGCTGCAACCCATGTTCCAGGCGAAGCTCAGCGGCTCCGGCACCAACCTGACCGCCACCCTGGTCAAGGCGGTCGACCCGAGTGACACCACGCCGCCGGTCGTGGCGATGAAGGGCTGAATCGTGAGGCGTGACGCCGGGGCCGGAGGCGTTGCCGGGCCGCCGACCGGCCCGGCGACCGACCTGGCGATCGAGGCGCTGTCCTGGCGGGTGGGCGGAGTGTCCATAGTGGACGGGGTCAACCTGGCCCTGGCGAGCGGCGAATTCGTTGCCGTGATCGGGCCGAACGGCGCGGGCAAGACCTCGCTGTTCAACCTGGTGTCCGGGCTGCGCCGGCCCACCGCCGGGCGGGTGCGGCTGGCCGGCGCCGACATCACCGGGCTGCCCGTCCACCGGCGCGCCAGGCTCGGCCTCGGCCGCACGTTCCAGTCCTCGTCCGTGTTCGGGTCGCTGCGGGTCGACGAGAACGTCCGGCTGGCGGTGCAGGCACACCGGGGCGGTTCGATGCGGGCCTGGCGGCGCCCGGCGGCGGACCGCGGGGTGGCGGTGGCCGCCGACGAGATCCTCGCCCAGGTGCTCCTGGAGGCCAGGAGCCGGGACACGGCCGGGGCGCTGTCCCACGGCGACAAGCGCAAGCTGGAGATAGCCCTGCTGCTGGCCGGCTCGCCGCGCGTGCTGCTGCTGGACGAGCCGATGGCCGGGGTCTCCGCCGGCGACGTACCGGCCCTGGTGGAGGTGATCCGGTCGCTGACCCGGGTGCACCGGCGCAGCGTGCTCATGGTCGAGCACCACATGGATGTGGTGCTCGACCTGGCCGACCGGGTCGCCGTGATGCACCACGGTGCGCTGTTGAGCTGCGACACCCCGGCCGCCGTGATGGCGGACCGGACGGTGCAGGAGGCGTACCTGGGGGAGGAGCTGTGATGCTCGACGTGCGCGAGCTGTCCGCGTGGATCGGCGGCTCGCACATCCTGCAGGGCGTCACGTTCGAGGTGGCCGGCACCGGAGTCACCGCGCTGCTGGGCCGCAACGGGGTGGGGAAGACCAGCACGCTGCGGGCGATCCTCGGCGAGCTGCCGGCGACCGGTTCGGTCACCTTCGACGGCCGGCCGGTGCTCGGGGCGCCCACCCATCGGCTGGTGCGCGCCGGGCTCGGCTACGCGCCTGAGGACCGGTGCGTGTTCGCCGGGCTGACCGTCGCGGAGAATCTGCGGCTGGCCTGCCGGGTGCCGGACCCGGACTACGACACCGTGTATTCGCTCTTCCCCGAGCTGCGCGCGCGTTCCCGGCAGCGGGCCGGCACGCTGTCCGGCGGCCAGCAGCAGATGGTCGCGATCGGCCGCCTGCTGCTCAACCCGAACCGGCTGCTGCTCATCGACGAGCCGACCAAGGGCCTGGCCCCGAAGGTGGTCTCCGAGGTGGCGGCGGTGCTGGCCCGGGTCGCGCAGCGGGTACCGATCCTGCTGGTCGAGCAGAACCTCGCGGTGGTACGGCGGCTGGCCAGCGCCGCCGTGGTACTGGCCGCCGGGCGGGTGGCCTGGCGGGGGCAGGCGGCCGACCTGCTCGGCGACGCCGAGCGCGTCCGGACCCTGCTCGGCGTCGGATCGTCCCGGCCGGAAAGGGAGCCGCGCTGATGGGTACCGTGGTCCTGCTCACCGTCACCGGACTGGGTCTGGGCGCCCTCTATTTCCTCATCGCCTCGGGCCTGTCCCTGGTGTTCGGCCTCGCCGACGTGCTCAACTTCGCGCACGGGCTGTTCCTGTCGGTGGGCGCCTACGCCACCTGGTGGGCGGGCTCCCGGCTGTCCGGGCCCTGGGGCTTCACCCTCGCCGTCGCGTTCGGAGTCGCCTGCGGCGCCGCGGTCGGCGCGCTGGTGGAGTTCGTGCTCATCCGGCCGCTGTACCGGCGCCCGACCGAACAGGTGCTGGTGACGGTGGGGCTGTCGCTGGCCGGGGTGGCCCTGCTCCAGGCGGCGTGGGGAGCCGACTCGCGCCGGTACCCGAGTCCACGGTGGACGCGCGGTGCGACCCGGATACTCGGCGCGGACGTCCCCAACGACCGGCTGCTGCTCATCGGCGCCGCCGTCGTGGTGCTCGCCGGGCTGCTGGTGTTTCTGCGACGCACGCGCTACGGCCTGGTGATCCGGGCCGGGGTGGAGAACCGGGCCATGGTCGCCGCGCTGGGCATCGACGTGCGCCGCGCGTTCACGCTGGTGTTCGCCATCGGCGGGGCGCTGGCGGGCCTGGCCGGGGCGCTGGGCGGTGTCTACTTCGGCGCGGTGTCGCCGGGCCAGGGCGCGTCGTTGCTCATCTTCGCGTTCATCGTGGTGGTGATCGGCGGGATGGGCTCGGTGACCGGCTCGGCCTACGCGGCCGTGGCGGTCGGGCTGCTCCAGCAGTTCGTCAACTACTACGGCACCTCCGGCGCCGGGGACATCTGCGTGGTCGCTCTGCTCGCGGCCGTGCTACTGGTGCGCCCGGCCGGTATCGCGGGGAGGACGGCGTGAATCACAGGCGGGTCGCCCGCGCGCTCGTGCCGGTGGCCGTGTTGGTGGTGGCCGCGGTGCTGCCGTGGTCCACCGTGGACATTCCCGGGGTCTTCGACGGCCCGCTCAACTCGCCCGGCACCTTGCAGCTGCTGGCGCTGTGCCTGGTGTTCGGCGGGCTCGCGGCGGGGTACGACCTGCTGTTCGGCCGGGCCGGCCTGCTGTCGTTCGGCCACGCGCTCTACGTGGCCGCCGGCGCGTACGGCGTGGGCATCCTGGTCACCCACGCGCACTGGCCACTGTGGACGGCCGTGGTGGCGGCGGCCCTGGGCGGCACGGCGCTGGCCGCGCTGCTCGGCGCGGTGGCATTGCGCACCCGTGGCATCGCCTTCGCCATGGTGACTCTCGCCTTCGCGCAGGTCGGCTCGATCCTGGTCAACCGCGATCCCGGCGGGCTGACCGGGGGAGAGGAGGGGCTGACGCTGTCCGCCTCCGGGCTGCCCGGGTTCCTGGTCGGCGTGGCCAACACCGTGAACCTGTACTGGTTGGCGCTGGCGTTCCTGGCCGTGGTCGTGTTCGTGGTGCACCGGGTGGACCGGGGACCGTACGGCCGGGTGCTGGCCGGACTGCGCGACGATGAGCGGCGGGTCGCCGTGCTCGGGCTCTCCCCGTACCGGTTCAAGCTGGTCACCTTCGCCCTGTCGGGTGGGCTCGCCGCGCTCGGTGGGGTGGCCTATGCGCTCGTGGTGGGTGGCGCGTCGCCGCAGCTGACCGCGTCCGACCTGACCCTGTCGCTGCTGGTGATGGCGGTGCTGGGCGGTCCGGGTACCCGGTGGGGGGCGGTCATCGGCGGCATCGGGTACACGTACCTCGATCAGCGCCTGACCTCCCTGGGCGGCACCGCCGCCATCAGGCACCTGCCCGGCGTGCTGCGCGGCCCGCTGTCCCAGCCGCTGTTCGTGCTCGGCACCGTCTTCATCCTGGCCGTGTACTTCGCGCCCGGCGGCCTCGCCGGGTTGGGCCGGCGCGGCGCGGCCCTGGCCCGCGCGCTGCGCGGCCCGCGGATCGGCCGCTCGGCGGCCCGTGGCGAGCGAGCGCCCAGCGAGCCATGACCTCCCATCGCCCGACGTCCCGCGCCCACGGCCCGGCCCGGGATCGTGAGGCGCGACCCTCGCCCTCGGACGGAGCCGCCGCCGGATCACGGTAAGAGGCGCTACGGCGAATGGCGCGGTCAAAAACCGGGTGCGGTGGCACCGGCGCGCCGGTATTCTTCCCGCTGCTTGCCCAGGGTGCGGACGGCCCGATCAGGGTTTCCGCGAAGCCAAGAGCGAGCCAGACAATGGCTCATTCTTTCCCGGGGGTGCGATGGGCGCCGCGTGGGCGCTGGCGGGCGCCGGCTTCCGCCGCTATTCGACCTACCGCCAGGCCACTGTGGCCGGCGCGTTCACCAACACCGTGTTCGGTTTCCTGCGCTGCTACGTGATTCTGGGGGTGGCCGCCGCTGCCGGCGGTACGGCGGCCGGCTACCGCGGCTCGCAGCTGGTCACGTACGTCTGGGTCGGCCAGGGACTGCTTGCCGTGGTGCAGATGTGGGGCTGGACCGACCTGGCCGACCGGATCCGCACCGGCGACGTCCAGTCCGACCTGCTCCGGCCGGTCAATACCGTGGCCAGCTACCTGGCCACCGATCTGGGTCGGGCCGGCCACGCCGCGCTCACCCGCTTCGTGGTACCCACCGTGGTCGGCGCGCTGTGCTTCGGCATGTATTTCCCGCACGCGCCGCTGGGCTACCTGGCGTTCCTGGTCAGCGCGCTGGTCGCGGTGGTGGTCTCGTTCGGGGTGCGCTACCTGGTCAACCTGACCGCCTTCTGGCTGCTGGACATCCGAGGCGTGATCACCCTGTGGCAGCTCGGCTCCAACGCGCTCAGCGGCCTGTACTTCCCGCTGGCGTTCCTGCCCGGCTGGGCGCAGGGCGTGCTGTGGCTCGGCACGCCGTTCCCGGCGGCGTTCCAGGCGCCCATCGACATCCTGGTGGAGCGCGGCAGCGTGGCGCACCGCTCGCTGCTGCTGCTCGACCAGGGGTGCTGGGCCGCGCTGCTGATCGGGGCCTGCCTGCTCGTGCAGCGGCGGGCCGAACGGAAGCTGGTGGTGCAGGGTGGCTGAGCACGACCCTCCCGGCGCTCTCGCCGGCTACCGGCAGCTCCTTGCCGCGCAGGTGCGCAGCCAGCTTCAGTACCGCGTCTCGTTCGTCATGGACATCCTCGGCAACCTGGTGCTCACGCTCGTGGACGTGGCGACCGTGGTGGTGCTGTTTCGCGTCACGCCAGTGCTGGGCGGCTTCAGCCTGCCCGAGGCACTGCTGATCAGCGGCCTGGCCAACCTGTCCTTCGCGCTGTGTGACCTGAGCGTCGGCAACATCGACACGATGCGGCTGTACATCCGGACCGGGCGCTTCGACGCGGTGCTGGCCCGGCCGCTGTCCGTGCTGCTCCAGCTGATCTGCGGAGACCTGGCGCTGCGCCGGTTCGGCCGGGTCGCGCAGGGCGTGGTGGTACTGGTGATCGCGTTGAACCTGGTACCCGTGCGCTGGACGTTCGCGCGCGCGGCGCTGCTGGTGCTGGCGCCACTGTTCGGCGCCGTGCTGTTCGCGAGCATCTTCGTGGCCGGCTCCACGGTGGCGTTCTGGTTCATCGAATCGGGGGAGTTCGCCAACTCGTTCACCTACGGCGGGCGCGACTTCAGTGCCTACCCGGCCACCGTGTACGCGGGCTGGTTCCGCAAAGCCTTCGCGTACGGGCTGGGGTTCGCCTTCGTCGCGTATTACCCGGCGCTGGCCATTCTCGGCAAGCCCGATCCGCTGGGCGGGCCGCGGCTGCTGTCCTGGTCGTCCCCGGTGGTGGCGCTGGCCGCGGCCGGTGTGGCGGCGCTGATCTGGCGTACCGGTATCCGTCACTACCGAAGCACGGGGTCCTGAAGACATGAGCGTGAGCGAGCGCGAACCCGTCATCCACACCGCCGACCTGCGCAAGGATTTCACCGTGTCGACCCGGGCGGGGCTGTTGCGCCGCACCCGGCGCACGGTCGCCGCGGTGGACGGCGTCAGCCTGAGGGTGGAGCGCGGGGAGATGGTCGGTTACATCGGCCCGAACGGCGCGGGCAAGTCCACCACGTTGAAGATGCTCACCGGCGTGCTGATGCCCAGCGGCGGCGAGCTGAGCGTGTGCGGCCTGCGTCCGGTGGCGCAGCGCACCAGGCTGGCCCGGCACATCGGCGTCGTGTTCGGCCAGCGCTCGCAGCTGTGGTGGGACCTGCCGCTGGCCGAATCGTTCCGGCTGCTCCGCTACATCTACCGGGTGCCGGCCGCCGACCACGCCTCGAGGCTGGGCGAGTGCCGGCGGCTGCTCGACCTCGATGGGTTTCTGGACACCCCGGTCCGGCAGCTGTCGCTGGGCCAGCGGATGCGCGGCGAGATCACCGCCGCGCTGTTGCACGCCCCCGCGGTGCTGTTCCTGGACGAGCCGACGATCGGCCTCGACGTGATCAGCAAGCAGGCGGTCCGAGCGTTCCTGGCCGACCTGGGCTCGCGCGGTGACACCACGCTGATGCTGACCACCCACGACCTGGCCGACATCGAGAAGCTCTGCCGTCGGCTGATCGTCATCGACCACGGCCGCGTCGTGCATGACGGTACCCTGCCGGAGCTGCACGCCCGATACGACTCGCGGCGCCGCGTCGTCGTCGACCTCGACACCCCTTGGACCGGCCGGGTGGAGCTGCCCGGCGTCGCCCCGGAGGCCGTCGAGGCGGACGGCTACCGGGTGACGTTCGGCCTGTCCGGCGGCACCGCCGGCGAACTGGTCGCGGCGCTGGCCCGGGACGGCGCCCTGCGCGACGTTTCGGTGCTGGAGCCGGACATCGAGGACGTGGTGGCCCGCCTCTACGCCGAGCCGACGCGCTGACACCGATCCGGCCCGGCCGCGGTCGAGGTGAGGGTGTCTCATGCATGCCTTTCCCGGATCCGGTCGACAGCGCCCGCGGGTACCAACTTTTGTTGGCGCCACCAAAGCTGGGCGGTGACCGGTGTGCGCGCCCCTACCATCGGGCATCGTGACGTGGCGCTGGGTCCGGGCATCGCGGCGTGCGGCGGCTCTGCTGGTCGCGGGTGCCGCCGTGCTGGGATGGTCGGCCACGGGCGCGGCGGCGGCGGTCCCGTACTGGCGGTACGCGTGGGACTACGGCGACGCGCCCGCCCGGTACCGCACGACGCTCGCGCAGGACGGGCCGCGCCACCTCATCACCGCCACCGCGACCGTGCTGACCATCGGCGCCACGGTCACCGGTGACCCCGACGGCCGTACCGACAACGGCGACGCGGACGACGGCCTGCCGGCCCCGGTGCGGTTGCCCGCCGGCGCGCCGAGGGTCACCGTGGCGGTTCGCAACACCACCGGGTCGGTCGCGCTGCTGGTCGGCTGGCTGGACTTCTCCGGCCGGGGATTCACCGGGCAGCAGCGGACCGCCGCGCTGGTCCCGCGCGGGGCGACCCGCGTGGTGCTGCGCTGGCACTCTCCGGCGCCCGGGCCGGGCGCCGGAGAGTTGCGGCTGCGGCTCTACCAGGGAGTGCCGCCCGACCCGGTGCCGGTCGGCCCGGCGTACGGGGGAGAGGTCGAGGACTACCGGGTGGTGCCACCGGCGGTCGTGACGCCGTCGCCCGGGCCGACCACCGCGTCGCCGGCTCCGCCGGTCAGCCCGCGCCCGACGCCAGATCCGTCCGCGCCACCACCCACCCCGCCACCACCCACCCCGCCACCACCCAGCTCGGCACCGGCCCGACCCGCCGCGCCCATCCGGGCGCCGGCGCGTCTGGCCGCCACTCGACCGGCCGCCACTCGACCGGCCACCGTCCGGCCGACGCCACGGGCGACGTCCCCCCGCCCGACCTCGCCGGCGACCGCTGCCACCGGGCCGGCGTCACCGTCCGTGGCGGCCGTCCCGATCGGGCACACCCGGCCCTGGACGCCGCGCCGCGGCCTGCCGGTGACCTGGTCGGTCGCGGTGCTGTTGGTGGTGCCCGCGGCGGTCGGCGCGGCACACGTCACCGGGCGGCGCCTCGCCCACCGAACGCGCTAGCCATCACCCGGAGGAGAGCATGCTGACCCTGTTGGCCGGTGCCGGCGTGATGGCGGGCGCGGCCGCCCTCAGCACGGGCGGCTTCCTGCTGGTGTCCCGGTACGTGCCGCAGCGGTGGTTGATCGCCGACGCGGACGCCGCCGGTGCGATCTACGCGAGCATCGGGATGGTGTACGCCATCCTCATCGCCATCGCGGCGATCGCCGTGTGGGAGCCGCACGACGACGCGGGCCAGTCCACCCGCCAGGAGGCCGGCGACCTGTCCGAGGCGTACCTGTCGGCCGGGCAGCTCGATCCGGCGAGCGCCCACCGGATCCGGTCGCTGATCATCGGCTACGGCGAGTCGGTGGTGCGTCAGGAGTGGCCGGTGCTGCGCGCGCGGCACCGGGGTGATCCGGCCACCGAGGCGCAGTTCGACCAGCTCCGCGTTGCCGCGGTAGCGGTGCGGCCCGAGGGCGACCAGCAGGCGCAGGCGTACCAGGACCTGCTGGACCGGTTGCGGGACGCGGGCGACGCGCGGCGGGTCCGGCTGGCCGCCGCGGATTCGAGCATGCCGTCGCTGCTGTGGCCGGCGCTCGTGATGGGTAGCGCGGTGACCATCGCGTTCCTGTACCTGTTCGGGCTGGCGCGCACGTTCCCGAACGGCCTGATGATGGCGACGGCCGCCGCGATGATGGCGCTGTCGCTGTTCGTGATCTATCAGGTGGAGTTCCCGTTCAGCCGGGCGCTGTCGATCGGGCCCGGCCCGATCGAGGCGGCGGTCGCGGCGCTCACCGGCCCGTCGTGAGCGGCACTGTACGCTCGGTGGTCGAGACCGATACTCTGCGCAGTAATGCGTATTCCGGATTTATCGCTCGGCCGGCGGATCGCTCTGGCGCGGGAGCGCCGGGGGTTGTCCCGCCGGGCGCTGGGCGACCTGATCGGTCGCAGTGCCGAGTGGGTGCGCCAGGTCGAGCGCGGCGACCGGGCGGTGGATCGGCTGTCGGTCCTGCTGCGGCTGGCTTCCGTGCTGAACGTCGCCGACGTCGCCGGGTTCGTCGACTGCGCCGTGACGCGGCACGCGCCGGCACCCCGGCCGTCGCTGGACACCACGGCACTGCGCGACGCGGTGTTCGCCCTACCGCCCGTCCCGGCGCGATCGGCGGGTGCGATACCGGTCGCGTTCGGCGACCCGGTCGCGTTCGGAGACCCGGCCGCATCGCCGGACCGGCCCGGGGCGGGACCCGGTACCCGGCCTGGGCCGGGTGCGCCGGCCGGCGGGCTCGGCGAGGAGGTGACCCGGCTGTGGGCGCAGTGGCGGGAATCGGCCGAGCCGTACAGCCGCACCCTGGGCCGGCTGCCCGGTGTGCTGCACGCGCTCCGGCCGCCCGGCGGGGAGGTCGCCGCGCACGCGTACCGGCTCGCCTGCCTGCTGGCCGGCCGGCTCGGCGATCAGACGGTGGCGCTGGCGGCCGCGCAGCGCGCGATGGCGGCCGGGCGCGATGGCGGCTGCGCGTGCGCGTCGGCTGTCGCGATCGGCGCGTACGCCGACACGCTGGTGCGCCTCGGCGCCACGGACAGCGCCGAGGCGGCCTGCGGCAGCGCACTGTCCACAGCGGACGGCTGCGGGTGCGGGCTGCGCCCGGCTGTGACCGGTCGGCTGCACCTGACCGCCGCGCGTGCCGCCACCGCCCGGCACTGCGCGCCCGCGGCCCGCCAGTGGCTGGCCAGCGCCGCCGGGTACGCCCGGCGGCCGACGCCGGACGATCCCCGGTTCGCGTTCAGCGCCCAGGACGTCGCCCTCCACGCGGTCCGCGTGGCGCTGCGGCTGGGCCAGCTGCGCGACGCGGTGCGCCTGTCGCGCCGGGTCGACCCGGACAGCGTCGCCGGACGGGCCGAGCGCAGCCGCGGCTACCTGACCCTGGCCCGCCTGCACGCCCGCGCCCGCAACGCACCGGCGACCGTGCTCGCGCTGAGCAAGGCGGAGGCGGCGTGTGCGGAGGAGGTGCGGATCGACCCGTTCGTCCGGCAGGCCGTCGCCGACCTGCTGGGGCGCGACGACGATGCGCTGGTACGCGCCGACGTCCGGGCGCTCGCGGCCCGCATCGGCCTGGCCTGACCCTCGGGCAGGGCATAACGGAACACTGTATAGCAATAGCCGCATGTGTCATGTACCCGTCCTTACACGCTATTGGCTGACTTATCACTGACATGCGACATTGCCTGTGCCCCCCTCGATCCATCACAGTCCCTTCGACGAAGGAGCGGCTCGCGGTGTCGGTAACCCAATCGGAGAAGTTCTCGGACAACACGCTGAACGGAAACGCCCCCAGCAGCCTGAGCACGGCTGCGGCGCGCAACCTGGCAACCACCACCAAGTCCGCTCCCCAGATGCAGGAGATCACCTCTCGCTGGCTGCTGCGGGTGCTGCCGTGGGTCGAGGTCACCGGCGGCACCTACCGGGTGAACCGGCGCCTGTCCTACGCGGTCGGCGACGGGCGGCTCACCTTCACCAACACCGGCGCGCAGGTGCGCGTGGTCCCCGCCGAACTGGCCGAGCTGCCGCCGCTGCGGGGCTTCGAGGACGAGGACGTCCTCAGCTCGCTGGCCGATCGGTTCGAGCAGCGCGAGTACGCGCCGGGAGAGGCCATCGTGCAGGCCGACACGGCTATCGACCGGATCCTCGCCATCGCGCACGGCAAGGTGACCAGGCTCGGCGCCGGCGAGTACGGCGGCCACAGCGTGCTGGGCGTGCTCGCCGACGGCGATTACCTCGGCGACGCGGCGATCGTCAGCCGGGAGGCCCGATGGGACGCCACCGTGCAGGCCGCGACCGCCTGCATAGTCCTCGAGCTGCCGGTGGCCGCGCTGCGCAACCTCATCGACCGGGCGCCGGCGCTGCGCGCGCACCTCGACGCGTTCGTGGCGGCGGCCGGCAAGCCGCAGAACAAGCTCGGCGAGGCGGCCATCGAGACGGTGGCCGGGCACAGCGGCGAACCGCCGCTGCCCACCACCTTCGTCGACTATGAACTGTCGCCCCGCGAGTACGAGCTGTCCGTGGCGCAGACCGTGCTTCGGGTGCACACCCGGGTCGCCGACCTGTACAGCCAGCCGATGAACCAGCTCGAACAGCAGCTGCGGCTGACCGTCGAGGCGCTGCGCGAGCGGCAGGAGCACGAGCTGGTCAACAACCGCGAGTTCGGCCTGCTGCACAACGCGGACCTGCGGCAGCGCATCCACACCCGGTCCGGCCCGCCGACCCCGGACGATCTGGACGAGCTGCTCTCGCGGCGCCGCAGCACGCGCTTCATCCTGGCGCACCCGAGGGCGATCGCCGCGTTCGGGCGGGAGTGCAACCGGCGCGGCCTCTACCCGACCAGCACCGAGCTGACCGGGCACACGGTGCCGGCCTGGCGCGGGGTGCCGATCCTGCCCTGCAACAAGATCCCGATCAGCGGTACCCGCACCACCTCGATGATCGCCATGCGTACCGGCGCCGAGGATCAGGGCGTCATCGGGCTGCACCAGACCGGGCTGCCGGAGGAGTACGAGCCAAGCCTGTCCGTGCGGTTCATGAGCATCGACGAGAAGGCCGTGATGAACTATCTCGTGAGCGTGTACTTCTCGGTGGCGGTGCTGGTGCCGGACGCGCTCGGCGTGCTGGAGGGCGTGGAGGTCGGCCACTACGGCGACCTGCCGCAGGTGCCGACGCCCCGGGCCGGGAGCTGACCGGTGACCGGGACCGAAGCGCCATCCGGTGGGCGGGTGGCACCGCCCGCCCGGCCGGCGCCGGGGAGGCGGTGAGCCGGTGCCCGCGTTCACGCTGCCGGACTTCTACCTGCCGCACCCGGCCCGGCGTAACCCGCACGAACAGCACGCCCGCGAGCACACCACGGCGTGGGCGCGCCGGATGGGCCTGCTGGACTGCCCGGCGCCGTCCGGCGGGCTGGTCTGGGACGAGGCCGACCTCGCCGCGCACGACTACGCGTTGATGTGCGCGTTGACCCACCCCGACTGCGACGCCGAGACGCTGGCTCTGATCACCGACTGGTACGTGTGGGTGTTCTTCTTCGACGACCACTTCCTCGAACTGTTCAAGCAGAGCCGCGACATCGAGGGTGGCCGCCGGTACCTGGGACGGCTGGAGGAGTTCCTGGGGCCGGCGACCCGGCAGCCGGAGAACCCGGCCGAGACGGCGCTGGCCGACCTCTGGGCCCGTACCGTGCCCGCCCGGTCGGACGGTTGGCGGGAGCGGTTCGTCGCCGTCACCCACAACCTGATGGTCGAGTCGCTGTGGGAGCTGGACAACATCTCCCGGCACCGGGTGGCCAACCCGATCGAGTACATCGAGATGCGCCGCCGGGTCGGTGGTGCGCCCTGGTCGGCGACGCTCGTCGAGGTGGCCACCGGCGCCGAGGTGCCGGCGTCGCTTTCCGAGACCCGGCCGCTGCGGGTGCTGCGGGACACCTTTTCCGATGGCATCCACCTGCGCAACGACCTGTTCTCCTACGAACGGGAGGTGACCCGCGAGGGCGAAAACGCCAACGCCGTGCTGGTGTTCGAACGGTTCCTCGACGTGCCCGCGCAGCGCGCCGCGGACCTGGTGGGCGAGCTGCTCACCTCGCGGCTGCAACAGTTCGAGCACACCGCGCTCACGGAGATCCCGTTGCTGTTCGCCGAGCGCGGCACCCCGCCGCACGAGCAGGTCGCGGTGTGCCGGTACGTTCAGGCGCTGCAGGACTGGCAGGCCGGTGGCCACGAGTGGCACACCAGATCCAGCCGGTACACGAAAATCATCCGGCGGCCGCCGGTGCTTGTGCCGGGGCTGTCCGTCCCATATTCGCTCGCGTCCTCGGGGCTCGGACGGCGGATCGCCGCACACGACCACGTGCTGGCCGACCGGCGGGTCGGGCACCTGCCGCTGCCCGACCTGTACATGCCGTTCCGGTTCCGGGTCAGCCCGCACCTGGCCGGGGCCCGCCGGCACACGGCGCGGTGGGCCGCGGACATGGGCATGTTCGCACCGGTCGCCGGCCGTCCGATGTGGACAGCCGGGCTGTTCGCCGGCTTCGATCTCGCGTACTGCGCGGCGATGATCGCGGCCGACGCGACACCCGAGCAACTCGACCTCGCGGCTGACTGGCTCAGCTGGGGGACCTACGGCGACGACCTCTACCCGGTGCGGTGGGGCCGGGTCGGCGACTTCGTCGGGGCCAAGGTGGCGACCGCACGCTTGTCGCTGTTCATGCCGTTGGACGGCGGGGCGCCGGCCGGCACGCCCACCTCGCCGCTGGAGGCCGGCCTGGCCGACCTCTGGCGGCGCACCGCGGGCCCGATGGCTCCGCAGGAGCGCCACCCGTTCCGCGCCGCCGTGGAGGACATGACCTCGGCGTGGCTGTGGGAGATGGCCGGCGAGGCGCAGCGGCGCGTCCCGGACCCGGTGGACTACGTCGAGATGCGGCGGGCCACCTTCGGGTCGGAGCTGACGGCCGGCCTCGCCCGGCTGCGGCTGGCCACCTCGGTGCCGCCGGAGCTGTTCGACACGCGCGTCGTGAGGCAGCTCACCAACGCGGCGCAGGACTACGCGTGCCTGGTCAACGACCTGTTCAGCTACCAGAAGGAGATCGAGTACGAGCACGAGCTGCACAACCTGGTCTTCGTCCTGGAGCGCTTCCTCGGCTGCGCCGCGGCCACCGGCCGGGACCTCGTGGCGAAGCTGATGCGGGAACGGATGCGCCAGTTCGAGCACCTGGTGGCCGTTGAGCTCCCGGCGCTCTTCGAGCACGACCGCCTCGATGAGGCCACCCGCGCCGCGCTCATCGGCTACGCGGACCAGCTCAAGGACTGGTTGTCGGGGATCCTGGAGTGGCACCGCGCGAGCGCCCGGTACGCACCGGGTGCCCTCGCCGCGCGGTTCGGCCGGGCCGCCATGGTTCCCGCGCCGGCCGGTGGCCGAGATCGATCGACGGTCTTCGTGGCGGGGTGATTGACGCGGCTCGCCGGGGTCCGTACTGTCAAGGTCACGTGATGGTGTGAGGAAGCTGGTGAGAGTCCAGCACGGTCGCGCCACTGTGAGCGAGTCACCCGGGTCGGGTGGTTCGTGAGTCAGATACTTCGCCGTCGCGTTGCCCCGTTGGAAGAGGGACGCAAGATCCCTGAAGGAGGCCCGTCGTGAGTTCTGTTTCTGGTTCCCGGGAAACGTCGACGCCGCTGGTGTTGCCGGTGTCGAAGTCGGTGCTCTGGTTGGCCGGCACGGTCGTGCTGGCGCTTCTGGTGTATTACTTCATCGGGGTGGACCAGGGCGCCTTGTCGATCTTCGGTAGTGACATGCACGTGCACGAGTTCGTCCACGACGGCCGGCATTTCCTCGGCTTCCCCTGCCACTGACGGCGATCAGCGGACGGGTGGACAACCGAACATGGAGAAGAGACTGATCCTGCGCGGCGTGCTCGCCGGCGCGGTGGGTGGTCTGCTGGCGTTCGTCTTCGCACGGATTTTCGCGGAGCCGGTGATCCAGCGGGCGATCAATTACGAGAGCGGCCGGGACGCCGCGCAGGAGGCGCTGGACAAGGCGGCCGGGTTGCCGATGCCAGCCGACGGTCCGGATATCTTCAGCCGGACCATCCAGGCGGACGTGGGCATCGGCGTGGCGCTGATTTTCTTCGGGATGGCGATGGGTGCGCTGTTCGCCGTGGCGTACTGCGTGTGCCTGGGGCGTACCGGTCGGCTGCGACCCCGACCGTTGGCGATGCTGGTGGCGGCGGGCGGTTTCCTGGGCATGTACCTGGTGCCGTTCCTGAAGTATCCGGCCAACCCGCCGGCGATCGGGCACCCGGACACCATCCGGCAGCGGGGCTTCCTGTACCTGTTGATGGTGGGTTGCACGCTGGCGCTGCTGATTCTGAGCGTGTGGTTGGGCAAGCGGCTACGGCCACGGTTCGGCAACTGGAACGCGAGCCTGTTGGCGGGTGGGGTGTTCGTCGTCGCGGTCGGGATCGTGATCGTGATCCTGCCGTCGTTGGGGCACCTGGCGGCCAACCAGTCGTATGGCAACCACCTGACCGAGACGCCGCAGCCGTTGACCGATTCGGGCGGGCACATGGTGTACCCGGGTTTCCCGGCCGACGCGCTGTTCAGCTTCCGGCTGTACTCGGTGGCCGCGCAGTTGCTGATGTGGACCGCCATCGGTCTGGTGTTCGGCCCGCTGGCCGCCCGGCTGCTGGAGCCGAGCGCGGCCGCGGCGTCTCGGGGACGGCAACCCGAGCCGGTCGGCGCCTGACCCCGATCCGGAAACCCGTAGGGTCAAGGCCGTGCCACCCGATCAGCTGGGCCCCGAGGTCGACGCCGGACCTGTGCTGCGCGCCGCCGCGCGGATCGGCCCCTACTTCGCCTGGGAGCCGGGGGACGGCGGGCCCGACTGGCGACCGCTGCGGGAGCTGCTGGACGCCGAGGTGATCGCGGAGCGGGTTGCCGCCGGGCGGCGGGCACTGGCGCGGATGTCCGGGCTGGGCATCGAGGACCTCGGCGAGCGGGTGGTCGCCTCGATCGTCTTCCTCGGCCTGGCGTCCCGGCTGCTGTCGCCGCCGCTGGCCGCCGTGGCGGTCGGGGGCGCGCTGCCGCTGCCGGACGCCCGCCGGATGTGGTGGCGTCCGGTCGATGGCGGACCGATCCCGATCGCCTATCGAGGTCTCGTCGCCGTCGACCGCGCCGGTCACGACGCCGCTGCCGTCGCGGACGCGCTGACCCGTACGGCGATCCGGGGCCTGGTCGAGCCGGTGCTCGACGCCTTCCGCGACCGATTCGGCGTCTCGCCACACGTGCTGTGGGGCAACGTGTCCTCGGCGCTGGGCGGCGCGGCTGGGATGATCGCCGATGCGATGCCCGGCCACGCCGAGGCGGCGGCGGCCGTCGTCGAGCGGGCGCTTGCCCTGCCCCCGCTGCGCGGCACCGCCACCCTGGCCCGCCCCGACCCCGGCCGGGCACGCTGGTTCCTGGTGCGGCGCAACTGTTGCCTGTACTACCGCATCCCGGGCGGCGGTACGTGCGGCGACTGCGTGCTCACGCCGGAGCCGATCCGGCGGCGGCAGTGGCAGGCGGTGCTCAACCGCTGACCGCACCACCACCGCCGGATCACCACTACCGCCGCGCCACCTCCGTGCTACGACCGCCCGGCGGCCAGGAGCTCGGGCAGCTCGGCGATCGTGATGACGTCTGCCTGCCGCGGAAAGATCTTGCGGGTCAGCAGGTCGTGTACCTCGTGGTCCGGGTCGGCGCTGCCGTCCGAGAGGACGAGCACCCGGTAGTCGCGGTCGGCCGCGTCGCGGACGGTGGACAGCACGACGCCGCTGGTGCTGACGCCACCCAGGATCAGCGTCGTGACGCCCCGGTCGCGCAGCTGCCGGTCCAGATCCGTGGTGGAGAAGGCGCCCACCCGGGTCTTGCGGACCACTATGTCGCCGGACCGGGGCGCGACCTCGTCGTGCACGGCGGACTCGGGCGAGTCGTTGCGCAGGTAGCCGCCACCGTGGAGCCGGGCGAACGTCTTGTTCTCCGGCGGGATCGCCGAATAGTCCTGGTCCTCGAACGCCACCCGCACGTAGCCGACGTGCGCGCCGCTGTCGCGGGCCGTGGCGATGGCGCCGGACAGCCGGGACAGCAGCGCGTCGGCGTCCGCGAGCGAACCGAGGATCGCCGGCTGCAGGTCCATCACAAGCAGCGCGGTGCGCCGCGGGTCGAGGACGGGGGAGGGGTCGGTCACTGGTGCTCCTTGTTGTGCTCCGGCGCGCGGGTCGCGGCCGGGGGTCTCGGGCCGCGCGGAATTCCGTAGGCGGCGATCGGCGAGGGTCATCAGCAGCGCCACGGCGGCGACCACGACCAGGATGATGGCGATCAGGTGCAGGCCGCCGTCGGTGACCCTGGTGCGGAAGGTGATTTCGGTGAGCGTGGCGGAGGCGATGGAGCCGATGTAGCTGAACGTGCGGAGCAGGCCGGACGCGGTGCCGACCTGCTCGGGTGGCGCCTGTGCGTACAGGGCGGTCTGGTTGCCGACCGAGGTGGTGCCGATGGTGATCCCGAAGATCAGCGTGACGCCGATGAACAGGATCGCCGGGCTGTGCGAGGTGAACAGCAGCACCCCGAGGGAGCCGAGGAGCATCGAGGCGGCGGCGGCGATCAGCGGCCCGCGTACCAGGTTGCGCCGGGACACCGGTCGCGAGATGACGGCCGACAGGACGCCCATCGGGAGGATGATCAGGCCGGCCTCCTCGGCCGAGTATCCCCGCCCGGCCTCCAGCCACTGGCTGATGCCGTACAGCACCGTGTACACGCCGAGCAGGGTCAGCCCGCTGCGCAGGTACGTGCGGGTCAGGGCGGCGTTGGCGATGAGCTGGCGTACGTCGAAGAACGGCGTCGCCACGCGCAGCTCCCACCAGACCAGGGCCGCGCCGACCACGACCGTCACGGCCAGCGCGACGAAGTTCGGGTGCGGCAGCGACATGAGGAAGACCAGCAGGGCGGTCATCGCTCCGCCGAAGCCGGCGATGCCGGCCGCGTCGATGCGGGCCGCCACCGCGCGGGCCCGTTTCGGGCCGTCGACCGGCCGGTCCCGGGGAATCCAGAACGCCGCCATGGCCAGCGCGACCAGGGTGAGCGGAATATTGATCAGGAATGCCGACCGCCAGCCGAACGAGCCCACCAGCAGCCCGCCGATCGGCGGGCCCACCGCGATGGTGGCCAGCCCGGCGATGGCCAGCCCGCCCAGCACGCCGCCGGGCGGGGCGTCCAGGCCGGCCCACGCCGCTCGGCGACGGATCAGCAGCATCGCCGACGGGTACCCGGCCGAGGTGCCGATGCCGATCAGCACCCGCGCCACGACCAGCATCGCCAGGTCCCGGCTCAGGCCGCCGAGCACGCCCCCGGCGAGCACGATGACGATGCCGCTGAGGAACACCCGGCGCGGCCCGAAGACCTCGGCCAGCTTGCCGGCCGTGGGCTGCGCGATCGCGCTGGCCAGATACAGCGCCGAGACCAGCAGCGCGGTGCGGCCGACCGAGACGTGCAGGGCCACCGCGATCGGCACCAGCGCGGTGGCGATGACGGAGCTGTTGACCGGGTTGAGCGCGGAGCCCATGAACAGCGGGGTGACGAACTTCCACCCGAAGGCGTCGGCCGGGTCCGTCCGGCCGCCGCCCGTGGTCGTCGAGGTCATCGGATCTCGATCTCGGGGCGCAGGTCGGCGGCGGCGAGCCGCTCCAGCAGCTCGATGGCGGTGTCGAGGCTGGCCCGTTCCTCCGGGGCGATGATCTTGTCGATCGCCCGGACGAGCCAGGCCTCCCGGGAGGCCAGCAGCGAGTCGTGCTGTTCGCGGCCGGCGTCGGTCACACTGATCATGACCTTGCGGCGGTCGCTGGCATCGGGCGCGGTGCCCACCAGGCCGGCGGCCTTCAGGGCGGCCACGCTCTGCGCGATGGCCTGCTGGCTCACGTGCTCGGTGGCGGCCAGGGCGGTCGCCGTCGCCGGGCCCTCCTCGATCAGGCGGGACAGCAGCGCGAGCTGGGTGAGCGTGAAGCCCGTCCGGGTGATCCCCGCCTCCTCGCGCAGCCTGGAGCGCAGCCGCTTCAGCGCGACGGACAGCCGCACCGCCACCTCTGCCGTGGTCCGATCGATCCTTGCTTTGTCCACGCGGTCCACGGTAGCAAAAAGACAAGCTACTTGTTAAACCAGGGTGTTGGTCTGATCCGCGAACGGGTGGGCGGGACGGGCGGGTGTGGTGCCGGCATCGCCCGGTGGGCGGCGCGGTTGGCATATAGCCAATGGTTCATGTCGCCGGTGGTTTCCGAGGCGCCGGAATACGCGAGGCGCCGGAATACGCAGGTGACAAGATCGGTCTTCCGTGCCCCGCGCCGACTGGATACGGTTGCCCGGCAGCGGCATCGCCACATATCAATAGCAGCGATGCCGCTGCACGCCGTTCCGTCGACTAGGAAGGACCACGGGTGTCTCAGCAGACCCGGCGCATGAGACGTGCCAAACGCCTCGCCGCCCCCCTCGTGCTCGCATGCCTGTCCGCCACCCTGCTCAACGGCACCGCCTCGGCCGCTGGCGGCCACACCGACCAGGTGGCCGCGGGCTCACACTGGTCCATCACCCGCGTCGCCGGTGGCTTTCGGGTCACCCTCGACCTCGACCGGCCGCTGCCGGTCACCGCGAGCGCGCCGAGTCTCGCCGCCGACGGCCAGAGCCTCGGGCCCGCGACGGAGTCCGCCGACGGGCGGTCGCTGTCGCTGGTGACGACCGACGCCTCGGTGCTGACGGCCAGCTCGGTCACGACCGACGCGACGGTGGACGGCACGGCCGGCGCGAGCGCACCGGAGCCGACCGCACCGGACCCGACCGCGCCCGGCGCGGGCGCCGACCGCTCCGCACCGCAGGGCACCCCGAAAGTCCTGCCGGTCGACCCGTCGACGCCCGGACCCCACCGCGTCGCCGAGGCCGTCTACGACTTCGGCGACCAGGCGATCCCCCTGCTGAACATCGGCGGCATCCGCGGTGAGTTGGAGGGGAAGATCTACCTGCCGGACGGCGGCGGCCGCCATCCGGTGGTGATCTTCGAGCACGGCCGGCACTCGTCGTGCTACGGCAGTGGAAAGCCCAACCCGGCCGGCTGGCCCTGCCTCACCTCGCCGACCAGTACCGAGCAGCGGTTCCCGATCCCCAGCTTCCTCGGGTACGACGCGCCGGCCCGCGCGCTGGCCAGCGACGGGTACGTGGTGGTCTCCATCTCCGCCAACGCCATCAACGCCAGCGACAACCAGCTTGCCGCCGACTACGGCGCACAGGCCCGCGGTGAACTCATCCTCGACACGTTGCGGATGCTGAAGAAGGCCGACGCCGGAGCGCCGGCGGTGTACCACGACGCGTTCACCGACCGGGACGTGAATCTCGGCGAGGCCCTGAACGGTGACGTCACGCCGGCCGACCTGATCGGCAGGTTCAACTTCGGCGACGTCGGCATCATGGGCCACTCGCGGGGCGGCGAGGGTGTGGTCGCCGCGTCCACGCTCAACGACGCGCTACCGGTCGCACAGCAGTTCGGCATCCGCGCGGTGCTGCCGCTGGCGCCGGTCGACTACGACCGTATCTCGCTGCCGAACGTGGCGACCGCGACCGTCCTGCCGTACTGCGACGGCGACGTGGAGAACCTGATGGGTCAGCACATCGTCGACGACTCGCGGCACGCCTTCGCGGACAACGTGCTGCGCTCGGCGGTGCTGGTGATGGGCGCCAACCACAACTACTTCAACACCATCTGGACCCCCGGCGGCTGGCCGTCGGGTACCTCCGACGACTGGGCCGCCGCGGATGGCGCCGACGATCCGGTCTGCGACCCGTCGTCGACGACCACGACCCGGCTCAGCCCGACCCAACAGGTCGCGGTGGAGACCGCGTACGTCGCCGGGTTCTTCCGGCTCACCCTGGGCAACGAGCGGCAGTTCCAGCCGCTGTTCGACGGTTCGGCCGTGACCGCGCCGTCGACCGCGTTCGCGCACATCACCACGACCGCCACCCAGCCGGCGAAGTCGCGGGTGGACATCAACACCTTCGAGCGGTCCGGTTCCGGCGTCCGCGTGCTCGGCGACGCCACCGCGCACGTCTGCGCCAGCATGGGCGGGTCGGGCGGGGTGGAGTTGCCCCAGGCACAGCCGTTCTGCACCACGACGCTGAACGAGGCGGCGGTGCCGCACTGGTCGCCGGCCCAGTGGGCGTGGAACGATCCGTCGTCACCGATGCTGCACCTGACCTGGGCGTCGCGGACCGGCCAGGCCCGGGTGACGGTGCCGCCCGCGGCGCGCGACGTGCGGGGGTACGACCAGATCTCGGTGAAGGTGGCGGCGGACGAGTTCGTCTCCACCGGTACCGACCTGACCATCACGGTCGTCGACGGGTCCGGGCGCACCTGGTCGGCACCGGTCTCCGCGCTCAACCCGCAGGCGGTCACCCGGATGCCGGGGGTCAGCTCGCCGTGGCTGCGCAAGGTGATCCTCCAGCAGGTGACGATCCCGACCTCGGCGCTTGCCGGGATCAACCGGCGCGACGTGCGCGAGGTGCGGTTCACCGGCGCGCGGGGCGCCGACGGTACCGACTCCGGCGGCGTCTACCTCTCCGACCTCTCGTTGGAGGACCGTGCGGTCGGTGCCCGGGTACCGGCGCAGCAGGCGACCGTGAACGTGGCGGCGGCGCGCGTCGAGGAGGGCTCCGGCCCGGGTACGGCGAGGGTCGCGGCCGTGCTGTCCCGCCGTGTCGACCATCCGGTGACCGCCGACGTGAGCGTGTTCGGCTCGGCCACCGGTAAGGCCGGCGTGACGATGCGGCAGGTCACCTTCGCCCCGGGGCAGGTGTGCGTGCCGGTGACGGTGCCGACGTACGGCGACGCGCTGCCCAGCGCGACGGCGTCCACGTCGTTCAAGGTCTCCGCCACCGACGTCACCGGAGCGGTGATGGGTGATCACGGCTTCGGTACCCTGACCGTCCGCGAGGACGACGGGGTCACCGGGGGCACTCCGGCGCCCGAGGTCGGTGTCGCGGGCGACCCGTGCCGGGAGTACGCGGCGTCGCTGACGCCGGGCCGGTTCCAGGTGACCGGTACCGTCGCCGGCGCCACCACCACGCTGCGCGGCAGCGGGTACCGGGCCGGGGAGAGCGTCGAGTTCACACTCGGCGCCACCTCGCTCGGCCGGGCGGTCGCCGACGGTGCCGGCCGGGTCCGGCTGGTGACCACCATCCCGGCCGATACCCCGAGCGGCACCGCCACGTTCACCGCGACCGGTGCCGGCTCCGGCTACGTCACCAAGGCGATCCAGCACGTGCGATCGGCGCACTGAGGGCCGACCCGCGGGCCCGCCGTGGTCGGGGATATCCCGGCCGCGGCGGGCCCGATGCCCGCCGGTAGGGCGGCGTCCCGCCGTCGAATCGGCGCAAAGTCCCGGAAATGACGGCGCAGTCGGTCGCTTCCGGCATTCGACGTAGATCACGATCTTATCGTCCCCGGAGCGCGGACCTCGCGGCTCGCGAATTCCTGGATCGCTCTGTGATGCGCGTGCGCGATGGGCTCGAAGGCACGTAAGATGGCGTCCCAACCCACCGCTGGCGCGTCCGGCTCCCACCGGCGGCCGTTCCGGCGAAATGGGTCGCGGACCGCGACTCGATCGAGCGCCGATAGCGCGCCGATGCTCGGGCCACGCCGACGCACCCCGACCACGGGTGTGCTCTCCCCTAGGGGTTCGGTCCCGCACCACTACCCGCGCCGCGATGAACCTAACCGATCCGTCCGCCGACCCGCCTTCGACGGCCCACTCGCGCCCATAGGGGTTGTCGGTATCGTCGCCGATTTTTACGGTCGCGGTGAGGAATTTTCCCTGGCCGGTCGACGTCCGGTGGTTGATTCCCCGCGCCGAACGCCATCGCCACAACCCTGGCCTTGGAGACCGCACCTCGGGGGAGGATCCAGTGACCGTAGCCATAGCCGTGGGGCGCGACCTCGCGCCACCCGTCGCGTCCGATCGCCGGGATCCGTTCGTCCGGCTGGCCAACCTGTTCGACGCCGGATCGGTGGAGCCGCTGTACCCGGCCGACACCAGCGGTGCACGGGTCGTGCGGGGCACCATCGACGGCCGGCGGGCGTACGCGTACTGCGCGGACGGCGCCCGCATGGGCGGGGCGATCGGGGACGACGCCGCCACCCATATCGTCGCGGCCATCGACGCCGCCGTGCGCGACCGGGCGCCGGTCATCGGCGTGTGGCACTCGGGCGGCGCCAAGCTCGCCGGCGGCGTGCAGTCGTTCGAGGGCATGGGTCGCATGTTCGTGGCCATGACCCGGGCCTCGGGCCGGGTGGCGCAACTGTCCATTGTGGTGGGACCGGCGACGGGCGCGGCCGCGTACGGCCCGGCGCTGACCGACCTCATCGTCACGTGCCGCACCGACCGGGTGTTCGCGACCGGACCCGACGTGGTGCACGGCGTCCTCCGCGAAGAGCTCGATCTGGAGCCGCCGGGCGGCACCGTCGCGCACGGCCGCCCCGGGGTGGTACGTGTGACCACCGACGACGAGTCCGAGGCCTACCGGCTGGCTCGGGGCCTGGTGACCCTGTTCTCCCCGCCGGACGGCGACGCGTCGGGCGAGCCGAGGTGGTCGTGATGGGCTCGAAGCCGGTCGCGAGGGAGGTCCTGGACCCGACCGGGCCCCGTGGCCGCGTCACCGAGGCGCCGAGCCGAGCCGCCGCCGGGCCGGGGCGACCACGGCAACATTCCGCTGTGACGCGCCGAGCGCGCCAACCGAGGCGGTACCACCGTGCGTTGGCGATGACCTAGCGCGTTCCCGAACTGGAGTGTTGCGATGCTTGAGGAACTGCTGCCGCCCTCGGTCTCCTGCCGGGAGACCCGGGAGGACCGCGAGGTCCCGCTGTTCCCGGCGGAACAGGTGATCATCGCCAATGCGGTGGAGAAGCGCCGCCGGGAGTTCGTGACCGGCCGATGGTGCGCCCGCTTCGCCATGCAGCAACTGGGCCTGCCGCCCACGCCCATCGTGCCGCACGGGCCGCAGGGCGAGCCGAGCTGGCCGGCGTCCATCGTCGGCAGCATCACCCACTGCATCGGGTACCGTGCGGCCGCCGTGGCCCGCCGGTCGGATCTGATGACGTTGGGCATCGACGCCGAACCCAACGAGCCGCTGCCCGGCGGCGTGCTGGAGGCCGTGTCGCTTCCTTCGGAGCGCAGCGAACTGGCCCGCATCAACGGCCTGGACGGGGTGTGCTTCGACCGGCTGCTGTTCTCGATCAAGGAATCGATCTACAAGGCCTGGTATCCGCGTACGCACAAGTTCCTGGACTTCACCGACGCGGCGGTCAGCATCGTCCCGCACCAGGGGACGTTCACGGCGCGGATCCTGGCGCCGCCGGCGCGGATCGCCGGCACCCGGATCTCCGGCTTCACCGGCCGGTGGCTGGCCCGCGACGGGCTGCTCCTCACCGCGATCGGGCTGCCCCATTCGCTGGCCGAGACCGGGCGGAAACCGGCAACCGGTATGCGCCGCAGCGGCACTTCGGTTGGTTCGTAGGGGTACCCATACGGGTTCCTGTCTCGGTGTGACCTTCCTAACCTCGAATTATCGCGTTAGCCGCCCGGGAGGCAGGAAGGTCATTCGGGACGAGAGGAGAGTGTCGCCGATCGGGCGGCATCGCGATCACTGATCCGATGCGATGGAGGTTACGATCATGAATTACCGTCGGAACGACATCGTCGAGGTGAGTCTGCAGGGCGGCCCCGAGCGCCTTCCGCTGTCGCTGCGCACGCAGCGAGTGGCCGCCGACGACCTGCGCGTCAAGATCGAATTCTACGGCCGGTACGAGCATTTCGAGCGGCTCACCGTGGAGTCGCCCGGCGTGCCCCCCGTCTTTCAGTGGACCGGCACTACCCGGATCGCTGAGTAGGAATCGCGCCCGTCCGCTGCCCGAGGCGGCCGGTCCACGGCGTCGCCGAGAGACTGGCTCACCCGACTCTGTAGGCCGGTAGTGCCGGCCGGCCCCCGCCGGCGCTACCGGCCTTCGTCGTGCCCGTGACCTGCGCGGATGGGGCGACGATAGCGGCGGGCGCGATGGGATGGGGCGGCGATAGCGATTTGATAAGGAGGCCGGAGAAGCTGGGTAAAGCCGATCACCGGGCAATCGGAACCCGATACCCGTGGACGGTTCGTCCTCAAAGGTTGGGTGGTAGCGATGAACGTTTCGGCGCGCGCGCTCGATGGTATGTACGGCCGCTCCGCGGCCGGGGTCCCGGCCCGCATCGAACGCGTGACCGATGGCGGCTGGATGCCGGTCGCCTTCGGCGAGACCGACGCGGATGGCTTCATCGTCGACTGGAGCGAGAACAAGTTCGAGCGCACCGCCCACCGGATCATCTTTGACAGCGACCGCTACTTCGCTGGCCAAGGTGTGAAGGCTGCGTACCCAGAAGTCTCCGCCACGTTCCGCATCGCCGACGACTACGACACGTACCAGATCCAGGTAGTGCTGTGCCCGGCCTCGTACACGATGTACTTCGGAACGCACGGTTGATGGTGGCCGCGTTGCCTCGCGCCGGCGCCATTGTCACACCCCGCGAGGAGGACCATCGTGAACAACAACACCAGTCCGGCTCATCGGTACCGGCCCGCCGGTACCGTGGTGCTGCCGGACCGAGCCTGGCCGAACCGCCGCCTCACCCAGGCGCCTCGCTGGCTGTCGACGGATCTGCGGGATGGTAACCAGTCCCTGGTGAACCCGATGTCCCCGGAGCGGAAGCTGTCCATGTTCCGGCTCCTCGTGGAGCTCGGGTACAAGGAGATCGAGGTCGGGTTCCCGGTCGCCAGCCAGGATGACCACGACTTCCTGCGGTTGCTCATCGAGCACGACCTGATCCCGGACGACGTGCGCATCTCGGTGCTGACGCAGGCCCGCGACGAGCTCATCCGCCGCACGGTGGAGAGCCTGGTCGGGGTGCGCGCCGCGACCATCCACATCTACAACGCCACCTCGCCGGTGTTCCGGTCGGTCGTGTTCGACATGACCCGCGACGAGGTGCGCGATCTCGCCGTGACCGGCACCCGGCTGATGATGAAGTACGCCGACCGGACCCTGGCCGGCACCGATCTGGGTTACCAGTACTCCCCGGAGCTGTTCAACGACACCGAGCTGGACTTCTCGCTGGACGTCTGCGAATCGGTGATGGACGTGTGGGAGCCCGGCCCGGGCCGGCCGATCATCCTCAACTTCCCGACCACCGTCGAACGGACGATGCCGAACGTCTTCGCCGACCAGATCGAGTGGATGGACCGCAACCTGTCCCGCCGGGAGCACCTGTGCCTGTCGGTGCACCCGCACAACGACCGTGGTACCGGCGTGGCCAGCGCCGAACTGGCGATGCTCGCCGGCGCCGAGCGCGTGGAGGGCTGCCTGTTCGGCAACGGGGAGCGGGCCGGCAACGTCGACCTGGTGACCCTGGCGCTGAACCTGCTCACCCAGGGCGTCGACCCGACCGTGGACTTCAGCGACATCAACCGGGTCCGGCGGGTCGTCGAGGAGTGCAACGGGATAGCCGTGCACCCGCGTCACCCGTACGGCGGCGACCTCGTGTACACCGCGTTCTCCGGGTCGCACCAGGACGCCATCAACAAGGGCTTCGCCACCCGGACCCGGGCCGTCACCGCCGCCGGGGACCCCGACGCGGTGCCGTGGCAGGTGCCCTACCTGCCGCTGGACCCGGCCGACGTGGGCCGCACGTACGAGAGCGTGATCCGGATCAACAGCCAGTCCGGCAAGGGCGGCGTGGCGTACACGCTGAGTTCCCGGTACGGGCTGCACCTGCCGCGGGAACTCCAGATCGAGTTCGCCGGGCACGTCCAGCGGGCCGCCGACCGCGATGGCGGCGAGCTGTCCCCGGAACGGATCTACGACCTGTTCCTGCGGACCTATCGCGGGCCGCAGGGCCCGTTCGTGCCGGAGCTCGATGGTGCCGTGCCGGCCTGGCTGCATGTCGACGGCGGTGGGTTCGCGGTCGGCGCCGCCCGCGCCGATGAGGTGCAGGCCGTCATCTCCGATCTGGATCAGTGGGGCGTGCGGGTGCGCGGCCTGGAGCGGACCGTGGCGACCGAGATCGTCGGTGCGGCCGGCTACGCCGTGTATGCCGACTGCGACGTGCGCGGCCAGCACTGGTGGGGCGTGGGCCTGGACCCGGATCCGCGGCGGGCCGCGCGGGCGGCGGTCGGTGCTGCCCTGTCCCGGGCCCGAGAGGTCAACCTGACCTGTCTACCCCCGGCAGCGACCCCGGCCGCGCCCAACGCGCCCGTGGCGCAGAATCGGGCCGCCTCCGCGACGCCCAACCGGGCGCCCGCCGTGACGCCGAACCGGGCGCCCTCGATGGCCCGTGGTGGGCGTCCGCTGGCCGGCGCGACGTGGCGATAGTGCCGCGATAGTCCTTCGAGAACGCCGCCGGGCACCCTGTAAGTAGGCAACCGGAACTCGTGGCGTAGGGGAAATCGATGATGGAAATGGTCGAACGGAACGAGGCCCTTGCCGTGCTCGAGGAGCACCTTGCCGGCGCGGTCATCGGACAGGGTCGGGTGGCCATCGTCGCCGGCACGGTTGGCATCGGCAAAACCGAACTCCTCCGTGCGCTCGCCGAGCGGGTCGTTGACCTCGGCGCGCTGGCCGTCGTGGCCAGTGGCACGCGCGCCGAGCGCGACCTCCCGCTGGGCCTGCTCAGCCAGCTGCTGCGCGACGCGCCGCTGCCGGACGAGGAGCGCGAGCGCGCGTTGACCCTCTGCCATGAGGGGGCGCGCGGCGCACTCGCCGACCTGAGCGGCGACGACGTTGGCCAGATCGACGCGCAGATCATGGATGCGCTGTGCACCGTGCTGCTGGAGTTGTCCGAGCGGTACCCGCTGGCCATCGTCGTCGACGACGTGCACCTCGCCGACCGGGCGTCGCTGATCTTCCTGGCCTACCTGGCCCGGCGGGCCCGCTTCGCGCAGCTGCTGACGGTGTTCAGCTACTCGGAATTCGACCGGTCGGCCGAGACCTCACTGCACGCCGACCTGCTGCGCTCGCCGGACGGAATCCGCATCCGACTCACCCCGCTGAGCCAGGACGGGGTGCGGGCGATGGCCGCGGGGTACGTCGGGACCGAGGACGCCGAGCGGTTCGCGACCGAGTGGTACTCGCTGTCCGGCGGGAACCCGCTGCTGGTCAAGGGGCTGCTCGACGACCACGCGACGGCCACCGCCGTCGAGGGCGGGTCGCCGGCGGAGATGGCGGTCGGCGACGGGTACGGCAGCGCGGTCGTGGCGTGCCTCCAGCGCGGTGAGCCGCGGATGCTGGAGGTAGGGCGCGGCCTGGCGGTCCTGTCCGACCCCGATCACGTGGGCCGGCTGATGGACATCGACAACAGCACGGTGTCCCGGGTGATCCGGCAGCTGACCACCGCGGGGGTGCTCCGCTCCGGCCGGTACCGTCACTCGGCCGCCCGCGAGGCGGTGCTCGCCGGCCTCGACGAGCCGACCCTGGCCGAACTGCACCGCCGGGCCGCCAAGCTGGCCTACGAGCGGGGCGCGGCGGCCCGGGTGGTCGCCGAGCATGTCCTCGGCGCGGGTGGCATCGGCGAGCCGTGGGCGCTGGTCGTCCTGGAGGACGCGGCCCGGCAGGCGTTGCGCGAGGGCGCGGTCGAGCAGAGCATCGCCTACCTCGAACTGGCCCGGCAGGAGTGCCGCGACGAGACCCGACGCAACGCGATCATGACGACGCTGCTGCGCGCCGAGTGGCGGATCAACCCGGCCCTGTCCTGGAACCTGCTGTCCCAGCTGTCCACCGGAATGAGCCGCGGCGAGCTACGCGGCCACGACGCCGTGGTTCTCGCCAAGGCGCTGCTGTGGCACGGGAGCTTCGGCGACGTGGAAGAGGTGTTCGAGCGCCTGGCCGCCTCCGACGAGCTCGACGAGCCGGAGACGGTGGCGGAGCTGGCGATCAGCCGGCCCTGGGTGCGTAGCACGTACCCGAGCTTCCGGGAGCGGCTGCCGCGGCTGTCGGTTCGGCCGACCGCGGCGGTCAGCACCGTACCGGCCACCCGCCGCCTGAACGCGGTCACCGTCCTCGCCGAGGTGCTGGAGCACGGAACGGTGCCGGACGTCGTCGGCTCGGTCGAGCAGATCCTGCGCGGCACCCGCCTCGACGAGATGAGCCTCGACACGGTGGAGTGCAGCCTGCTCGCGCTGACCTACGCGGGGCACGCGGAACAGGCCGCGCCGTGGTGCGACATGTTCGTCGAGGAGGCACACCGGCGCCGCGCCCCGAGCCGGCAGGCCCGACTGGCCGCGGTGCGTTCGGAGATCGCGTTCCGGCTTGGCGACCTGCCCGGTGCGGCCGAGCACGCGCGGATGGCTCTGGAGATCATGCCCCCGAGCAGTTGGGGCGTTGCCGTGGGCGGGCCGCTGTCCAGCCTCATCCTGGCCGCGACCGCCATGGGCCGGGACGACGAGGTGCGCGAGCGGCTCGACCAGCCGGTACCGCGGGCCATGTTCCAGACCCGGTACGGCCTCGCGTACCTGTCCGCCCGGGGTCGGTACAGCCTCGTCACCGGGCACGCGCAGCTGGCGCTTCGGGACTTCACGCGGTGCGGTGAGCTGATGGGCGAGTGGGCACTGGACGCGCCCGGGCTCGTGCCGTGGCGCCTCGATGTGGCCGAGGCCCGCCTGGCGCTCGGCAAGACCGACCAGGCCGCCGCCCTCATCGAGGAGCAGCTCGGCCGCAGCGCCGAACACCCGCGCGTGCGGGGTGTCGCACTCCGGCTGCTCGCCGCGACCAGCCTGCCCCGGCACCGGCCGATGCTGCTGCGCCAGTCCGCCGACCTGTTGCAGAACAGTGGCGACCGGTACCAGTTGTCCCGCTCGCTGGCGGCGCTGACCAACGCGTTCGAGGCGTTGGGGGAGTCGCGTCGGGCCGGCATGATCAACGGTCGGGCCCGCAGCCTGGCCCGGGAGTGCCAGGCTCCGCTGGGCGGTCGTGCGAACGGACGGGCGCCGGCGGCGGGGCCGGTCGGTGTCGGTGCGGCCGGTGGCCCGGCATCGCTGCTCAGCGACGCCGAGCGGCGCGTCGCGGCGCTGGCCGCGGTCGGCCACTCCAACCGGGAGATCGCCGAGAAGCTGTTTGTCACGCTCAGCACCGTCGAACAGCACCTCACCCGTACCTACCGGAAGCTCCAGGTCACCAGCCGCGCGGACCTGCCCTCGATCCTTGAGGTGGGCCGCCCGGTCGAAGCCTGACCTCCGGGCCGGGCTCGACGACCGATACTCGTTGCTCCAAGCGCCGTCCAGCCTCCGGATGGCGAGCACCGGTTCCCCGTAAGCGACCGATCCACGGTCGCCTGCGGGGACCGTTGTTTTTTGGGGATAAGGGCGAAGGCGCCGAGTCCGGCGGCGCGGGCGCGACGGGGCCGTCCGGGACCTGGTTTGGCGGGCACGAGCGTTGAGTACCCGGGAAAATCGGAGGGATGCGGATCGCCGTCGATGCCACATTGTGTGGTGTCGACTCCACATTGCGTTACACGATAAAACCCCGATCAGCCGCGTGTCACCAAAGTCCCCATCCAATGCAATTAGTCTATCCAAATAGCTGCATATTGGACGACGCCTCAGTCACCCGACTATCCGTCGAACGGCCGACTAGATCCGGACAATCAGTTGTTGATCTACCTTTGTCGACTGGTACGGGGTACCCTGAACGGCGGTGGGTGGCGGGTGGACGGGGACACGGGGATGCGGAAATCGACAGCCATTCGTGTAGTCATGGGGAATCTTGGTTCCATTTCGGGGAGCCCCTCGTACGCCGACGGCGTGGCGCGTGGCGCCGTGGCCTGGCCCAGGGCTGGCTCGTCAGGTCCGCCGGGTGAGCCGTCAGGCGGCGCCGTTGAGGCTAGTGGGTGCCGATCAGGTCAACCCGCAGCGTTAGAGTCACCGACCAGCCAAACGAGGTAAGGCGGGCCGAACGCGGCTGTCGACGCGGTGTCCAGAGGAGACCTGGTTGGAGTTTCGAGTCCTCGGGCCGCTGGAAGTCTTGGCGGGCGATTTTCATATTGACATTGGCGGATCTAGACAGCGGATCGTTCTGGCGAGCCTTCTGCTTGAGGCCAATCGCACGGTGCCCATCTCCCGACTGACCGATGCGATCTACGGCGAGGACGTCCCATCGACTGCTCGTGCCCAGACGCAGATCTGCATCTCCGCACTCCGGCGCCTGTTCGCGATGCACGGCAGGCCCGACCTGATCATAACTCGCGCCAAGGGCTACGCGCTGCAGGTCGAGCAGGACGTGCTGGACGTGCACCAGTTCGACGACCGGGTCAACCGGGCGCGGCAGGACCACGACCTGCGCCACAGCGAGGAGGCGGTGCGGCACTACCGCTCGGCGCTGAGCCTGTGGCGCGCCCCGGCGCTGGTCGACATCGACAGCCTGGCGGTGCGGGCGGCGGTCGGCCGGCTCGACGAGCGGCGGATCTCCGTCACCGAGGACTGCATCGACCTCGAACTGAGCCTCGGCCACCACCGCGACCTGGTCGCGGAGCTTGTCGATCTGGTCGCCGAGCACCCGTTGCGCGAGCGGCTCCGGGGCCAGCTGATGCTCGCGCTGTACCGATCCGGGCGGCAGGCGGAGGCACTGGAGGTCTACCGGGCCGGCCGCCGGAGCCTGGTCGACGAGTTGGGTATCGAACCCAACGAGTGGCTGCAGCAGCTCGAACATGGCATCCTCACTGCGGACGAATCACTGCGGGCGCCGACCGTGCCCAGAGGATCGGCCGTCCCGGCGCCGGCCGCCAGCGACGTTGACCTGACCGGGCCGGAGAGTTCCGGGCCGGCGCCGGCCGCCATCCGCCCGGTATCCATCGCGCCGGGCATGCTGCCCACGGACATCAGCGACTTCACCGGCCGCAACGCGCACATCACCGCCGTGCAGGAGCAGCTCGCCCAGGCGCAGAACGACCCGGAGCGACTCGCGGTGCCGGTCGTCGCCATCGTGGGCAAACCCGGGGTCGGCAAGACCACGTTGGCCGTGCACGTCGCGCACAAGGTTGCGGTCGACTTCGCCGACGGCCAGCTCTTCGCCGACCTGCACGGCCGCGGCACCCAGCGAATCGGGCCGATGCAGATACTGGAGCGCTTCCTGCGCACGCTCGGCGTACCCGGGACCGCCATGCCCGACGGCCTGGAGGAGCGGGCGGAGCTGTACCGCGCGCTGCTCTCCGATCGCCGCATGCTGATCGTCCTGGACAATGTCGAGGGCGAGAGTCAGGTACTTCCGCTGCTTCCCGGCCACCGCAACTCCGCGGTGCTCATCACCAGCCAGAGCCGGCTGTCCGGCATTCCCGGCGTCGAGCACGTCGATCTCGATGTGTTCGACTCCCGGCAGTCGGTCGAGCTGCTGTCGCGGATCGTGGGCACGAATCGAGTCAGCGCCGAGCCGGCCGCGGCGACCGCCCTGGCGGAGCTGTGCGGACACCTCCCGTTGGCCCTGCGCATCGCCGGCGCCCGGATGGCCACCCGGCTGAACTGGGGCATGGATCAGCTCGTCGAGCGACTGCACAACGAGACCAGGAGGCTGGACGAGCTGAAGCACGGTGGCATGGCCATCCGTGCCAGCCTGTCGCTGGCCTACGACGCCATCGACGACGAGGCGAAGCGGCTGTTCCGGCTGCTGGCGGTCGTCGATTTCCCGGCCTTCTCCGGCTGGGTCGGCGCCGCGCTGCTCGACGTTTCCCTGCCCGACGCGCAGGACCTGCTCGACGAGCTGACCGATGCCCAACTCGTCGACGCGACCGGCACGGGCTTCGGAATGCAGAGCCAGTACCGGTTCCACGACCTGATCCGGATCTTCGCCCGCGAGCGGCTGGTCGAGGAGGAGCCGGTCGGCAACCGCAACGAGGCGCTCGGGCGGGTCCTGGGTGGGTTGCTGTTCCTGTCGTCCGAGGCGCACCAGCGCATCTACGGGGGCGGCTTCCTCCAGTTGAAGAGCCCGGCGGTTCGCTGGACGCAGCCCAACAACATCGTCGAGCGGATTATCGCCCCACCCTTGCCGTGGTTCGAGCGCGAACGAGCCACCATCCTGGCGGGCGTCCGCCAGGCGGCGCAGGCGGGCTTCGTCGACCTGTGCTGGGATCTGGCGATCACCGCGGTGACCCTGTTCGAGCTGAGGTTCTATCTCAACGACTGGCGGGAGACCCACGAGATCGCGCTCGCCGCGGTCCGGCGCTCCGGCAACCGGCTCGGCCAGGCCGCGGTGCTGTACTCGATCGGTGCCCTGTCGATGACCGAACAGCGGTTCGCCGACGCGCGCCGGGAGTTGGAGAGCGCCATCGTCCTGTTCCGGGTGGTCGACAACGTGCAGGGCGTGGCGCTGTCAGTGCGCAACCTCGCCTTTCTCGACCGGATGAGCGGCGACTTCGTCGAGGCGTCGCGCCGGTACGAGCAGGCGCTCAAGGTCTTCCGGGAACAGGGCGACATGGTCGCCGCGGCGTACGCGCTGCACAACCTGGCACAGGTGCGGATGGAGTGCGGGTCGCCGGAGGAGGCGAAGCGGCTGCTCGAGGAGGCGCTCGACCTCAGCCAGCGGTGTGGCAGCCGGCGGGTGGAGGCGCAGGTCCTGCACCGCATCGGCTCCCTGCACCTGCAGGGCGGCGAGGCCGGCGAGGCGGCGCACGTGTTCGACCAGGCACTGAGTGCCGCACGGGACATCGGGGATACCGTCGGCGAGGCGTACGCGCTGCACGGTCTTGGCATGGCTCAGCTGGGTGCCGGGGCATTCGAGGCGGCCAGTGCGGCGCTCGAAAAGGCGCTCGATGTCGCGACCATCGCCGGCGAACAACTCGTCGAGGCGCGCGTGTCGCTCGGCCTCGGTGAACTGGCGCTCGCCCAGAACGCGCCGGCGCGTGCCGTCGGCCATCTCCGTCGAGCCCTGGATCTGTTTCGTCGTATTCGACTGCCCGCGCTTGAGGCGAGGGCACAGGCACTGCTCGCCGACGCGTCCGCGGTGGCCGAGCAGGAAATCGCGGATAGCCAGCGGCAGGGCGCGAACGACGAGGGTGCGGCGGTGACCCGGTAGCGATTCGGCGGGTGCGGCACGGGCTCGACAATCGCGGCTCTACCACGTTCCATCACACGGTCAGCGCCCCGGCGATCCCCCTGACGGGGGAGCCGAGGCGCTGACGTTTCAGTCGAGTTCATCCGTGGGTGCCTCAGCCCCACACGGTGTTGTCGGGGCTCGCGGTGGGCGCGGGCGGCGGGGTGGTGGGCCCGTCGGCGTTGGCGTTGTGGATGTCAATGATGCCGGTCGCCAGAACGATGGCGGCGGCCATCGCGATAACGAGGGTACGGACTCGAACCAGGTGGCCGCTGCGGCGCATCGCAATCCCTGCCTTTGTCTAGGATTATGGCTTAGCACTTGTCGTGTTTTCCGGTGCTGATTTCAAACTAGGCAGGGAGCTAATCGCCGAATTATTGCCGCTCTCTCGAGCCAATATCGTGGTCAATTGATGGCGTGGCGATAGCGGATCGATAGATCGCTGAGGCCCGCTCGATTGGAGCCTTCTGCGATATTATTTGGGTCGGCGGAAGCCTGGTGTTCAGGGCCTACGCCCTGCTACGCGGGGGGTCGCGTCTGATCAACCAGACTGGGGATTGTCATGAGCGTTTCGGTGCGTGCGGTGGACGGTGTGTACGGTCGATCGGCCGTCGGGCTTCGGGCCCGCCTGGAACGCATTGACGATCGTCTAGCTCCAGTCGCTCATGGTGAAACCGATGGCGATGGAACGATTCCCGGCTGGTCGGCCAGCTGTCTCCAGCGCGGTACGCACCGGATCGTCTTCGACAGCGACAGGTATTTCGCCACGCTCGGGGTGACCGCCGCGTACCCCGAGGTCGTCGTCACCTTCCGCGTGCTGGAAGAGTCCGACAACTCCCTGATCCAGGTCGTGCTGTCCCCGTACGCGTACTCCACGTACTTCGGGACGGCGGCCTAGCCTCGGCCGCTCACGACCCGGCTAACTGGTCGCGGCGACGGATGAGGTACGCCGTCTCGGCGATGTTGCCCGCCAGCCCGATGGCCCGGTCGTACGCCGCCCGCGACTGTTCGCCGCGGCCCAGCCGGCGCAGCAGGTCGGCGCGCGTGGCGTGGTAGGCGCGATAGCCCTCCAGCGGCAGGCCGTCCACCTCCGCGAGCGCGACCTGTGGGCCGTCGAGTTCGGCGACCGCGATCGCCCGGTTGAGCCGCACGATCGGCGAGGGGTCGAGGCGGACCAGCTGGTCGTAGAGCGCGACGATCTGCGACCAGTCGGTGTCACGGATGTCGCGGGCGTCGGTGTGGACGGCGTTGATGGCGGCGAGGATCTGGTAGCGCCCCGGCGCCTGGCCGGACGCGAGCCGCGCGCGGACGAGCGCGTGGCCCTCGGCGATCAGCTCGCGATTCCAGGCGCCGCGGTCCTGCGCGTCCAGGGGGACCAGCTCACCGTTCGCGGACAGCCGTGCGGCCCGGCGGGCCTGGATCAGGAGCATCAGCGCCAGGAGTCCGGCGACCTCGCCGTCGGCCGGCATCAGGGCACGGACCAGCCGGGTCAGCCGGATCGCCTCGGCGGTCAGGTCGCCGCGGACCGCCTCCTTCTCGGGGTCCGAGGCCAGGTAGCCCTCGTTGAAGATCAGGTAGAGAACGGCGAGCACCCCGGTGACCCGGGCCGGGAGGTCCTCGCGCAACGGCACGCCATAGGGGATCTTCGCCGCCTTGATCTTCGCCTTGGCGCGGGTGATCCGCTGGCCCATCGCGGTCTCCTGAACCAGGAACGCGCGGGCGATCTCGGGCACGGTGAGTCCGCCGACCATCCGCAGGGTCAGCGCGATCCGCGCCTCCATGGCGAGAGCGGGGTGGCAGCAGATGAAGACGAGGCGCAGCCGGTCGTCGTCGATGACGCCGACCGGCTCGGGGGTGTCGAACAGCATCAGCGCCTCCCGATGCTTCTCCTCGCGCCTGGCCTCGCGCCGGAGCCGGTCGATGGCCCTGCGCTGGGCGGTGGTGGTGAGCCACGCGCCGGGATTCGGCGGGACGCCGTCGACCGGCCAGCGTTCGACGGCGGCCGCGAACGCCTCGGCGGCCATCTCCTCGGCGATGTCGAGGTCGCCGAGGCGCCTGGCCAGGGTCGCGACCACCCGGGCCCACTCCTCGCGGTGGACCCGGGTGATCACTTCGCCGATGTCGTTCATCGACCCCATCAAGTCAGGAACGGTCGGAGCTCGACCCTCCGATTACGACACCATTAGCGCACACCGTCACCCGGTCCGGGACCGGTCTCAGCCCCGCGGGTCGCCGTCGAAGCCGTACCGGACGCCGTAGCGGGCCACCACCCGGCGGACCCCGATCGGCGGGTGCAGCCGGGTGGGCTCGGTGGTGTGAATCGGGAACACCACGCGCGGCCGGATCCGCTCGACCATGGCGTGCAGGTCGTCCGGGGCGGCATGGCCGGAGCAGCCGATCGTCCGCAGCGGGACGCGCAGTTGGGTCAGCCAGTCGGTGAGCAGCGTCCAGCGCGGGTCGAAGGGGCCCAGCGGTTCGCCGTTGGCGTGCAGGAACACGGTCTCGTCGTCGGTCGGCAGGTCCAGCAGTGAGGCGAAGTCGTACGGCGCCGGGTGGACCACGTACCGTTTCGGATCGGCCCGGATGTCCGACAGCGTCACGGTGTCCCACGAGGACACGTCGGGCAGACCGTACCCGCGCAGGAACCGCGCCACCGGGACCGGCCAGACCAGTACCCGGCCGTGGTCGCGGGCCAGCGCCATGAACTCGGCCGCCCGCTCCACATCCCGTGGGTACATCGCCAGCAGCACCAGCCCGGCGGTACCGGTCAGCGCCTCGACGAACGAGGCGGCCACGTCGTTCTCGTCCCGGGGCCGGCCGTCGGGCGCCGGCCAGCTCAACGTGGTCCCCTCGGTGACCAGCACGTCGCAGCCGGCCGCGCGGGTGACGAAGTCGTGGCTGCGTTCCGGGTGGCGCCCGTGGAAGCGGATGTCGCCGGTGTAGGCCAGGGTTCCCCCGGAGGTGCGGATCAGGTACCCGCAGGCGCCCGGCACGTCGTGGTCGACCGGAACGCATTCGATTTCGATGTCGCCGTGGCGGACCACCTGGCCGTCGGCCAGCGCGACCCACGCCGGCTCGGCACCGGTCAGCCCGTCGCCCGAGTCCGCCAGCGCGCGCATCAACCGCACCGCCTCGGTGTGCGCGTGCACCGGGATGGTCGGGTCGACGAATCCGGCCAGCCCGACGTGGTCGATGTGCGGGTGGCTGATGAACATCGCGGCGTTTCCGTCGGTGGCGGCCAGCTCCGGGTCGCCGGTCACGGCCGGGTCGAACACCCCCGGGATCCGTGGCGCCGCGCCGACCCGCAGCCGGTCGGCCAGTTCCCGACCCGGGCGCTCGGTGACCGGGGCGCGGAACAGGTCGGTGCTGGCCGGGATGTCCAGGCCGAAGTCGAGCAGGACGCGGTGCCCGCCGTCCCGGATCAGGATCTTGCTCGATCCGATCACGCCCAGCCCACCCCAGAATTCCACAGTGGACACAAAAGAGCCTTTCGTCGTTGAATTGCGGGCGTCAGTCGGCGGACGCGCCCGAGTGCACCCGAGTGGTGCGGGCGAAGGCGGCCGGGTCGGCGGCCCATTCGCGGATCGCCGGCAGCAGCTCGGTGAGCGTGGCCGCGGTGACGTGTGCCGGTCCGTCGGCACGGCCGAACCGGTCGATGTAGCCGGTCATCGCGCCGCTGTCCAGGGCCGGCTCGATGTCGTTGCGCCAGTGGTCGCCGACGCTGAACGCGTGCCACGGGGCGTCCGTGTGGCCGATTTCGGCCAGCAGCCGCGGCAGCAGGGCGCGCAGCCCGGCCGGTTTGCCGGTCGAGCTGACCACCCGGTCGAACGCGCCGGCCATGCCGATCCGCCTCAGCAGGTCGCTCAGGCCGTCGGCCGGGCTGTTGGTGGCCAGCACCAGCCGGTACCGGGGGCGCAACTCGGCCAGCAGGGCCGCGAACCCGTCCGGTACCGCGACGACGCTGGTGCCGTCGGCGAGGGTGGTCCGGGAATGCAGGAAGGCCCGGTCCAGCACGGCGGCGGCGACGCCGTAGCGTTCGGCCAGCTGGGCCACCGCCCCCCAGCCGTCGATCGCGTCCAGTGTCGAACCGGCCCCGGACAGGTACCCGTCGAGTTCGGTCCGGAACCCGGAGGCGTCGGCGTCGGCCAGCCCGGCCATGGCGTGCGCGGCGTACGCCAGCACCGGCGCGTCGCCTCGGTAGAGCGTGCCGTCCAGGTCGACGACGAGCACGCCCGCGGAGTCGGTCATTGAGTTATCCATTCGATCAGCCACGCAGGCCTGCCGCGGTCGAGTACGCGCCGGTGACGAAGTGCTTCTGCAGCACCAGGAACAGCGCCAGCACCGGCACCGTGGTGAAGGCGACCGCGGCCGACAGGCCGGTCCAGTCGGTGCCGTCGGTGCCGTAGAAGGTGGCCAGGCCGACCTCGACCGGCTGCACGTGCGAGCCGGAGCTGGTCATGATGAACGGCCACAGGAACGAGTTCCACGATCCCATGAACACGTTGAGCCCGACGATCAGCAGCGCCGGCCGGACCAGTGGCACGCCGACCGACCACAGCATCCGCAGCCGTCCGGCGCCGTCGAGTTCGGCCGCGTCGAACAGCTCCTCCGGCAGCCCGGCGAAGAACTGCCGGACCAGGAAGATGCCGAACACGCTGGCGCCCCACGGGATGATCTGGATCCAGTAGGTGTCCAGCCAGTCGATCGTCTGCGCGATGATGTACACCGGAATCAGCAGCACCGTCTGCGGGATGAGCATCACCGACATCACCAACGCGAAAAGCACCTTGCGGCCCCGGAAGCGCAGCACGCCGAACGCGAAGCCGGCCAGCACCGAGGTGAACAGGGCCAGCAGCACCGTGGCGCTGGCGATCAGGACGGTGTTGCCGAACAGCCGCAGCCACGGGGCGGCATCCCAGGCCCGGGCGTAGTTGCCGAAGTGCCAATGCGGGATCAGCGACGGCGGAAACTTGTACACGTCGCCGTTGCGTGCCAGCGACGTGGTCAGCACCCAGTAGAGCGGCGCGATGAACAGGCAGCCGAGCAGCACCGCGAATACCCGGCGCACGACCGCGCCGGCCAGGCGCCGCGGGTGGCGGCGCCTGGCCGGAATCGGCCGGGCAGTGGTTGGCTTGGTCACTGCGACGAGGACTTGTCCGCCGTGGCCTGCTTCTGCGCGTCGGCCAGGGCGGCGGCGGCCGTCTGCTTGCCCGACAGGGCCGACTGCATGGCCACCGCCAGGTCACCCTGGCACTTGGTGATCCAGGAGTACGGCGGGGCGCCGACCGCGATGGACAGGTCGTCGGCGGCGAACTTCACGTACGGGTTCTTGGCCACGAAGTCGGTCATCTGGGCCATCGCGTCGGGGGTGACCGGCAGGTAGCCGGAGTTCTCGGCCCAGTACGCCTGCGAGGACGCCGAGGACAGGAACTTCATGTACGTCCACGCCGCCTTCTGCTCGGCCGAGCTGGCCTTCGCGAACATCACGATGTTGGTACCCGCCAGGGCGTTGGTGCGGCCGGCCGGTCCGGCCGGCGCCGCGGCGGTACCCATCGGGAACTTGCCGCCGATGGCCTGCTGGTCGTAGTAGTAACTGGCCACGCTGGACACGTCGAACAGACCCTTGCCGGCGCCGAGGTCGGTCTCGCCCGGGTAGTTGGTGCCGACCGCCAGCGCCCCGGCGTTCTTCAGGTTGACCAGGTACTGCATGGCCTGCACGGCGGCCGGGGAGTTGAACTGCGGACTACCGTCGGTGCCGAACACCGGAGTGCCGTAGGAGCCCGCGATCATCTCGAACAGGGACTCTCCGCCGCCCGCGCCGGACGAGGTGCCCGGGTCGATGGCGATGCCGACGGTACCGTTGCCGGCCACCGCCTTGGCGTCGGTGGCGAACTGGTCCCACGTGGTCGGCGCGGTCAGGTGCTTGGCCTGCAGCATGGCCTGGTTGTAGTACGTGATGACCACGCTCTTGTTGAACGGCCACATGTACAGCTGGTTGCCCGGCAGGTACAGGTCCTTCTTCACGCCGTCGTACAGGTGGGACAGGTCGTCGGCGGTGGCGAAGTTGCTGATCGGCACGATCGCCTTGCTGTTGGCGAAGGTGGCGGCCCAGTCCTCGTACGCCTGGCCGATCGTCGGCGGCTTGCCCGCCGCGATCGCCGCGGTCTCCTTGGTCTGCAGCGTGCCGTAGTCCGACACCGCGTCAAGGTTGACCTTGATGTTGGGGTTGGCCTGCTCGAACTGCTGGGTCAGGTGCTCGAGCGAGGTCTTCAGGGTGCCCGAACTCATCGCCTCCATGAAGGTGATGCTGACCTTGCCGTTGCGCTCCGACCCCGAGGCCGAGCTGGAGCCGCAGGCGGCCAGGGCGCCGGTACCCGCCAGGCAGACCGCCAGCGTGCCCAGGGCCATGAGACTCCGACGCGAACGTCGTGCCATATTCCGATCTCCTCCGCGTTACCTTCGATGTGTTGCGATTCCGCTCATCCGGTTTCAGGCCGCGCCCCGGGACGAGCGGCTGGTGCCCAGTTGCACCAAGGTGAACAGCGCGGTGACGGCGAACAGCACGACCGCGAGCGCGGCGGCGTACCCCGTGTGGAAGAAGACGAACGCCTCCTGGTAGAGCAGGAAGCTCAAGGTGGTGGTGGCGTAGACCGGTCCACCCCGAGTCATCAGATAGAACTGGGTGAACGCCTGCAGCGAGGTGATGGTGGTGATCACGATGACGAACAGGGTCACCGGGCGAAGTTGCGGCCAGGTGACCGACCGGAATTCCTGCCACTTGTTCGCGCCGTCGAGTTGGGCCGCCTCGCTCAGTTCCGGAGAGATCAGGGTGAGCCCGCCCAGGAACACCACCACGGTGAATCCGACCTCGTGCCACAGGCTGTAGATCAGTACCGACGGCATCGCCCAGGTCGACGAGTTCAGCCACTCCACGCTGTGGATGCCGAACAGGTGTAGCGCGGCGTTGGCCAGTCCGAACTGGGGATTGAAGATCCAAACCCAGACGATCGACGTCGCCACCAGCGGGGTGGCGTGCGGCACGAACACCGCCAGCCGTACGCCGGCCAGTACCTTGCCGCCGCGCTGGAGCAGCAGCGCGATGGCCAGCGAGATGGCGCTACCGCCGATCACCATGCCGGCCGTGAAGTAGAGCGAGGTGAGCCCGCTGGACAGCAGCGACGGCTTCGAGGCGCCGAACAGCTTCTGATAGTTGTCGAAGCCGATGAACGTCGACTGCGAGACGTTCAGCGGGTTCCAGTTGAACAGGCTGATGAAGAACGTGTACAGCGTCGGCAGCAGCGTGAACACCGAGAAGATGAGCAGCGCCGGCACGGTCAGCAGGGCGCCGGCGGGGCCGTTGCGGACCCGGGCGACGCGTCGTGACCCCGATCTCGCGACGCCGGTGGCCGGACGGCTGGCCGTCATCGTCGACGTCTCTGCCATGAACTGGACGCTTCCCTCTCACTGGTTGGACGGCGGATGTCGGCCGGCGACGGGCAGTGGCCTCGTTCTGGCGCTCGGCCTTCCCGTTGCATGGGAAGTTAATGCGAATAGGGTTTCTGATGAGTTAATCTGAAAGGTTGGCGTGATGAACTGTCACCGGCTGCGCGACAAGCCCCGCTGGCGGACGCCGAGCCACCCCGGGTCTCGGCGAGGCAGTCATCGACGGTAATCGTCGGCTGGTCGGCGACGACGAGACCTCCGACCGGTGCGGGGATGCGTGGCACCCGCTCGCTCACGTAGCGCCAGCGGTGCGGCGGTCCGGGCGGGGCCGGCGCGCACGGTCGGGCGCGCAGCGATGAGCCTGAATTTCCAGATGACGCACAGCGGTGCGGCGCGCATTGCCGTCGCCGGCATGGCGCGCCGGTTCGGCTCGGTACCAGGGTTCCCGGGTGACGGTGCGCACGTCACCCGGGTTGTGGCGACCGCGTACCGGCGAGCGGCGCCCGGCGGGGCCGGTCCGTCCGGCCCCGCGCCGGCGATAGACCTCCGATGAAAGATCTTGACTTGGCCCCCGGCCGGAGAAAGCATGTCGTCTGCAGTGCCCAGCACCCGCGCTCTCCGCTCCGCTCCGTCCCATGACGGGTGTCGTCGCGCAGGGTGACCGTCCTCGATTTGCTGGAGGCAGGCAACATGGCGCTATCCCTACGTGACTTCCGCCGGCGCAGAGCCTGGGCGCTCACCGCCCTGACCGGCTTGGCGTGCACCGTCGCGACGGTAGCCGTCGCACCGGCGGCGATCGCGGCGCAGCAGCCACCGACGCCGGTATACCTCGACACCCACTACAGCTTCGCGGAGCGCGCCGCCGATCTGGTGTCGCGGATGACGCTGAGCGAGAAGGTACAGCAGCTGCACACCAACAACGCCCCGGCGATTCCCCGCTTGGGGGTGCAGCAGTACACGTACTGGAGCGAGGGCCAGCACGGGCTCAACCGGTTGGGTGCCGACACCGGCGAGGGCGGCCAGGGCGCCGTGGACGACGTGCGGGCGACGAGCTTCCCGACGAACTTCGCGTCGTCGATGACGTGGGATCCGTCGCTGATGTACCAGGAGACCACCGCGATCTCGGACGAGGCGCGCGGGTTCCTGGACAAGTCGCTGTTCGGCACCGGCCAGAACAACCTGGGGCCGGATGTGAACGACTACGGCGACCTCACCTTCTGGGCGCCCACCGTCAACCTGGACCGCGACCCGCGTTGGGGCCGCACGGACGAGGCGTTCGGCGAGGACCCGTACCTGGTGTCGCAGATGGCGGGGGCGTTCGTCAACGGGTACCAGGGCAACACCATGGCCGGCGAGCCCATGACGCCGTACCTGAAGGTGGCGGCCACCGCCAAGCACTACGCGCTGAACAACGTGGAGGCCAACCGGCTGTCGGGCGACTCGGTGACCAGCGAGGCCGACCTGCACCAGTACTACCTCAAGCAGTTCCAGAGCCTGATCGAGGACGACCACGTGGCCGGCCTGATGACGTCCTACAACGCCATCAACGGCACCCCCGGGGCGGTGGACACCTACACCGTCAACCAGCTCGCCCAGCGCACCTTCGATTTCGGCGGGTACATCACCTCCGACTGCGACGCGATCGCGACGGCCTGGCAACCACCACCGGGCGGACACCTCTGGGCGGCACCGGGGTGGACGGCGTCGACCGCCGGCGCCCAGGTGATCTGGACCAACGACACCACCGGCGCGACGATTCCGGCCGCCGCGGGTGCGGAGGCGTACGGGTTGCGCGCCGGCACCGCCCTGAACTGCACGGGCGACCAGGCCACCCTGCCGAACATCCAGGCGGCGATGAACGCGGGCATCCTGTCCGAGGGCGTCATCGACACCGACCTGGTCAAGTTGTTCACCATGCGCATGGCGACCGGTGAGTTCGACCCGCCGGCGAACAACAGCTACACCGCCATCGACAAGTCCGTCATCGAGAGCACCCAGCACCAGCAGCTGGCCCAGACCGTGGCGGACAACTCGTTGGTGCTGCTGAAAAACGACGAGGTCACCGGCGGAACGGCCGCGCTGCTGCCGGTCGACGCCGCGCAGACCCAGCACATCGTCATCCTCGGCAACATGGCGAACCAGGTGACCCTGGGCGGCTACTCCGGCCGGCCCGACGTGCAGATCAACGCCGTGCAGGGCATCACCGCGGCGGTGCGGGCGGCCAACCCCGACGCGACGGTGACGTTCGACGCCGCTGGTACGTCGAGCACGGCCACCGGCCCGGCGGTGCTGTCCGACGCGACGAAGGCGGCGATCCAGGACGCGGATCTGGTGCTGGAGTTCGTGGGTACGAACACCTCGAACGCCAGTGAGGGCAAGGATCGCGCCACGCTGGCCATGCCGGGCAACTACGACTCGCTGGTCGACCAGGTCGCGGCGCTGGGTAACCCGCGCACCGCGCTGGTCATCCAGTCCGACGGTCCGGTGGTCCTCGGCGACATTCAGGCCAAGGTGCCGGCGATCCTGTTCAGCGGGTACAACGGGCAGGCGCAGGGTGCGGCGATTTCGGATGTGCTGTTCGGCAAGCAAAACCCGGACGGGCACCTGAACTTCACGTGGTACCAGGACGACTCGCAGCTGCCGTCGATGATGAACTACGGGCTGGACGCGGCGAGCACCGGCGGCCTGGGCCGCACCTACCAGTACTTCACCGGCACGCCGACCTACCCGTTCGGCTACGGCCTGAGCTACACCCAGTTCGGCATCTCCGCGGTGAGCGTGGACAAGAAGTCGGTGTCCGCCAACGGCACCGTGACGGCCACCATGACGGTGAAGAACACCGGCCAGACCGCGGGCGCCACCGTCGTCCAGCTGTACGCGACGACGCCCGGCGCCGGTACCGCCGACGTGCCGCAGGAGCGGCTCGCCGGCTTCCAGAAGACGAACAACCTGGCGCCCGGCGAGTCGCAGAAGCTCACGTTGAGCGTGGACATCTCCGACCTGGCCCTGTGGGACACCGCGAATTCCCGCGAGAGCGTACCGGACGGCACGTACCAGTTCCGGGTGGGCACCGACGCGTCGTCGTTCGTGGCGGAGCAGGACGTCACGGTCACCGGGGCGCCCGAGGCCAAGGTGCAGTATGTGACGGTCCAGCCGGAGTCGGTGGTCTACCAGGCCGGGCAGACCTTCGACCTGACCGGCCGCAACCAGTGGCTGGCCGACGACACCAAGGCGTCCGAGGAGCCCGACCGTGACCTGACCATCACGGCCGACAACATCGTCGAGGCGGTCGACAACGACCAGTCCTTTGTGGACCTGTCTACGGCGAAGGTGAAGTATTCCAGCAGCGACCCGACGGTCGCCAGCGTGGACAGGAACGGTCTGGTGCGGGCCATCAAGAACGGCGTGGCCACCATCACGGTCACGGTCAACGGCGTCTCCGGCAGCGCGCCGATCGTCGTGCAGAACACGCTGACCAGCAAGGTGCCGTCCATTATGGACGCCGGGTCGTCGGGGACGGTCACCGCCACCTTCACCAACGGCGACATCAAGGCCGTGCACGACCTCACCCTCGGCATCACCGTACCGGACGGCTGGACGGCCAGGGCGATCACGCCGACCAGCGCCAAGAAGGTGGACGCGAACTCCACGCTCACCGCGACGTGGACGCTGATCCCCGGCCCCCGCGCCACCCCGGGGGCCTACGAGATCGACTTCACGGCCACCTCCAGCGAGGGGGCGTTCGGCTCCAGCGGTCAGGTGCAGGTGCCCTACACCTCGGTGGCCGCGGCGTACAACAACACCGGAATCAGCAACGACAACACGCCGTTCACCGGAACCTTCGACGGCGGCGCGCTGAGCTGGTCCGCGCAGGCGCTGGCGGCGGCCGGCTTCGGGGCGGGCGCTCCGGTCACCGCGGTCGGGGTCGGCTTCACCTGGCCCTCGCCGAACGTCCCGGACAACATCGTGGCCAGCGGTCAGGTGGTGCCGGTGTCCGGCTCCGGGCACCTGCTGGGCTTCCTGGGCGCGAGCAGCGGGGCGTCCACGTCGGGCGCCGGCACCGTGGTGTACTCCGACGGCACCACCCAGCCCTACACGCTGACCTTCGCCGACTGGTGGTCGGCGAACGCGGCGGCGGGCACGTCCATCGCCGCCACCGCGCCGTACATCAACAGCGGTGGCAACGCCAGCCGCAACAACCAGACCGTCCATCTGTACGCGGCGTGGGTGTCGCTGGATCCGACCAAGACGGTGCGGTACGTGATCCTGCCGCACGTGACCGACGACGGCCAGGTCACCCAGGGCCCGGCGATGCACGTGTTCGCGCTGGGCGTCGCGCGGGCCGACGACCAGACCGCGATGGTGTGTGACACCCTGGGCAACCCGGACACGCCCAGCGGCGTCACGGTCAGGGACGAGGGCGACGGTCACACCACGGCGACCACGGTCGGCGGCGTTCCGGCGCGTACGACCACCGGCTCCGGATCGCTGTACATGTACTTCGACCTCGACAACTCCATAGTTCCCGGCGGCACCTACCAGGCGACCGCCTACGTCACGTACTACGACCACGGCACCGGCAGCTGGGACATCCAGTACGACTCGTTCGCCGCCGTGTCCAACAACGCCTTCCGGGACTCGGTACGGGTGACCGACACCGGTACCGACACCTGGAAGACGGTGGCCGTGCCGTTGCCGGACGCGGCGTTGAGCAACCGGGAGAACGGATCGACCGACCTGCGGCTCAACATCGGCGTCGGCGCCCAGTCCATCGGGCGGGTGGCGCTGTCGGTGACCGGCGACAACGTGGTGCCGGTCCAGCTGTGCCAGGCCGGGGCGTAGCCCCATCGCGAAGCGCGTCAGGCGCGGGTATCCGGCGACCCCGGGTACCCGCGCCCGCGTCGTCTCGGGCCACCCGCCGATGGGGCCGGGTCCGGGCACCCGCCACGCCGCCGGGGGAGGGCGGCGGTCCCGGCGGCGTAACGCCTGATGACACCGGGTGACGCGGAGTGCCGGTGGTGGCAGACTGGCTGCATGCGCGCGATACGTACCGGTGCGGTCGTCGCGGCCCTCGCCGTGTCGGCGGCGCTGACCCTGGCGGCTTGCAGTGGCGACCGGAGTCCGGCGGCGGGGCCGAGCGCCGGTGGGCCGAGCGCGGGTGGGTCGAGCCCGGCATCGACCGGCGCGAGCGGTTCGCCGGCGGGCGCGGCCGCGCAGTGGCCGATGTACCACGGCACGCCGGACCGGGCGGGAGTGTCGGCGGCGATGCCACCGGCGGCCGGTGCGCCGCGGCGGGTACGGAGCCTGAGGCTGGACGGGGCGGTGTACGCCTCGCCGATCGTGGTGGGTGGGCTCACCATCGTGGCGACCGAGAACGACACGGTCTACGCGTTCGACCAGTTCTACGCCCAGGTCTGGCGGCGCAGCCTCGGCAAGCCGTCGCCGTCGGAGGAGCGGCAGTGCGGTGACATCGACCCGCTCGGGATCACGGGGACGCCGGTGTACGACGCGTCCACGGACAAGGTGTATCTGGTCGCGGAGCACGGCGGGGCGGTGCGCCACGAGCTGTACGCGCTGGACCCGCGGACCGGCTCGGTGGCCTGGAGCAAGAGCGTGGACCTGCCCGGGGTGAGCGCGCGGGACATGCAGCAGCGCGGCGCGCTCGCGGTGGCGGGTGGCAAGGTCTGGGTGTCGTACGGGGCGCAGGCCGGGGACTGCGGCGACTACAAGGGGCGCGTGGTCGGGGTACCGCTGGACGGTGGGGACGGCGTGGTCTTCTACAGCCCGCCGACCGAGCGCGGGGGCGGGATCTGGAACCCGAACGGGCCGACCGTGACGGCCGACGGGCACCTGCTGGTGGTGTCGGCGAACGGGGCCGGGTTCCCGGGTGACGCGTACGACCACACGAACACGGTGCTGGAGCTGGACGCGTCGGCGCGGCTGGTCGACTCCTTCGCGCCGGAGGACTGGGCGCGCAACAACCAGGGCGACGTGGGACTCGGATCGCAGGGCGTCGCGTTGATCGGTGACACCTGGGCGGTGCTCGGCGGCAAGTCGGGGCCGGTGTACGTGCTGCGCCAGGGGCACCTGGGCGGCATCGACGGGCAGGTCGACGTGCGGAACGTCTGCCGCTCGTTCGGCGGTGCGGCGGTCAGTGGCAGCGTCGTGTACCTGCCGTGCACCGACGGGGTCCGCGCGGTCCGGGTCGACGACGCGGGCAAGCTGCACGTGCTCTGGCACGCCGATCAGGCGATCACCGGCTCGCCGGTGATCGGCGGTGGCCGGGTCTGGGTGCTGGACACCCGCGGCGGCGTGCTGCACGGGCTGGACCCGAACAGCGGAAAGAGCCTCGGCCAGGTGGACGTGGGCGAGGCGAACCGGTTCTCGACGCCGGCCATTGCCGGCGCGGACGTCATCGTCGGCACGCTGACGGGCATCGCCGTCGTGCGGACGAGTTGAGGCCCCGCCGCCGCGGCATCGCGGACGCCGGCCCGATCGGCGTCCGCGATGTGGGGTTCGCCCCGCTGGGGTTCGCCCCTGCGCTACCCGGGCCGGGCCTCAACCGGCGAGGTCGAACCGGTCGAGGTTCATCACCTTGACCCACGCGGCCACGAAGTCCCGCACGAACTTCTCCATCGAGTCCTGACTCGCGTAGACCTCGCAGATGGCCCGTAGCTGAGAGTTCGAGCCGAAGACCAGGTCGACGGCGGTGGCGGTCCACCTGACCGCACCCGAGGCGCGCTGCCGGCCCTCGAACACATTCTCGGCCGAGGCGGACGCCTTCCACTGGATGCCCATGTCGAGCAGGTTCACGAAGAAGTCGTTGGTCAACGTCTCCGGCCGGTCGGTGAGCACCCCGTGCCGGGTCTGCCCGTAGTTGGTGTTCAGCACCCGCATGCCGCCGATCAGGACCGCCATCTCGGGGGCGGTGAGCGTCAACATGAACGCCCGGTCGAGCAGCAGGGTCTCCGGTGACAGCTTCTCCCCGGTCCGCAGGTAGTTGCGGAAGCCATCCGCGGTCGGTTCGAGCACGGCGAACGACTCCGTGTCGGTCTGCGCCTGCGAGGCGTCGGTGCGCCCGGGCGCGAACGGGACGGTGATCGTCTGCCCGGCGTTGTTCGCCGCCTGCTCGACGGCCGCGCACCCGGCCAGGACGATCAGGTCCGCGAGCGAGACCTGCGTCCCGCCGGACTGCGAGGAATTGAAGTCCTGGCGGATCTGTTCGAGGGTCCGCAGCACGGCGGCCAGCCCACCGGGGTCGTTGACCTCCCAGTCCCGCTGCGGGGCGAGGCGAATCCGGGCCCCGTTGGCCCCTCCGCGCTTGTCGGTGCCGCGGAAGCTCGCGGCCGCCGCCCACGCGGTGGTGACCAGCCGGGCGATGGGCAGCCCCGCCTGCAGGACCTTGCCCTTGAGGGTGGCGATGTCCTCGTCGGTGATGAGGTCGTGATCGACGTCGGGGACGGGGTCCTGCCAGAGCTGCGGCTGCGGAACCCACGGCCCGAGGTAGCGCGAGACCGGCCCGAGGTCGCGGTGCAGCAGCTTGAACCACGCCCTGGCGAACGCGTCCTCGAGCTGGTCCGGATTCTCCAGGAAGCGCTGGGCGATCGCCCCGTAGACGGGATCCACCTTCAGCGCCAGGTCCGACGTCAGCATGATGGGTGCGTGCCGCTTCGACGGATCATGGGCGTCCGGCACCGTGTCCTGGGCCGCCTGGTCCTTGGGGGTCCACTGCTTCGCGCCGGCGGGGCTCGTCGTCAACTCCCAGTCGTACCTGAACAGGTTGTCCAGGTACCCGTTGTCCCACCTGGTCGGCTCGGTGGTCCACGCGCCCTCCAGCCCACTGGTGAGCGCGTCGCCGCCCGTACCGGTGCCGAAGGTGTTCCGCCAGCCGAGGCCCTGCTGCTCGATCGGGGCCCCCTCGGGCTCCGCGCCGAGGTACTGCTGATCGACCGCGCCGTGGCACTTGCCGACCGTGTGGCCGCCGACGATCAGTGCGACCGTCTCCTCGTCGTTCATCGCCATCCGGCCGAAGGTCTCCCGGATGTCCCTGGCCGAGGCCATCGGGTCCGGGGTGCCGTTGGGGCCCTCCGGATTTACGTAGATCAGGCCCATCTGGACGGCGCCGAGCGGGCCGGCGAGCCGCCTGTCCCCGCTGTAGCGCTCGTCTCCGAGCCAGGTGTCCTCGGGCCCCCAGAAGATCTCTTCGGGTTCCCAGACGTCCTCCCGCCCGAAGCCGAACCCGAACGTCTTGAACCCCATCGACTCGTAGGCGCAGTTGCCGGCGAACACCAGAAGATCGGCCCAAGAGATCTTGCGGCCGTACTTTTGCTTGATCGGCCAGAGCAACCGGCGCGCCTTGTCGAGGCTCGCGTTGTCGGGCCAGCTGTTGAGGGGGGCGAAGCGCTGGGCGCCGCTGCCGCCGCCGCCCCGGCCATCGGCGATCCGGTACGTGCCCGCGGCATGCCAGCTCATCCGGATGAACAGCGGCCCGTAGTGGCCGTAGTCGGCCGGCCACCAGTCCTGCGACGCCGTCATGACCTCGAAGATGTCCCGCTTGAGCGCGTCGGGGTCGAGGGCCTTGAACTCCGCCCGGTAGTTGAAGGCATCGTCCATCGGGTTGGACTGCGGCGCGTGCTGGTGGAGAACCTGCAGGTTCAGCTGATTCGGCCACCAGTCCTGGTTGCTCCGGGGCCGTCGGGGCGCCCTGGGGGTGGGGGAGGGGATCGCGGGGTTCTCGCTCTCGCTGGTGCTGTGAGTCTCGTCCTTCTTGTCAGACACGTCGGTACTGTTCCTTCCTCGCCGCACGCTACGAATGGCTCGTTTTCTGCACGTTGGTTGCTCTTGATCCAACGCCGTACCGCTCCGTAGGTGTCGAGCGTCGCGGATTCGCGGTCGGCCCGGCCACGGCTGATCTTGCGTGGTCCGCTCCCGGCTCCGCTCCGGCCCGGCCCGGTCTCTGCCCGGCTCGGCCCCTTGCCCGACCCCGCCCTTTGCCCTGCCCTGCTCGGCTCGGCTCGGCGGGCTCGCCGGGAGCCGTGGGGCGACGGCAGATGCCGGTGGTTGCCGGGTACCGGTAGGTTGCCAGCCATGGCCGTCGGAGAGTCGAGGGTGGTGGCCGGCCGGTACCGGCTGCTGCAGCCGTTGGGGCGCGGCGGGATGGGGACGGTCTGGCGTGCCCACGATGCGCTGCTGAGCCGCGATGTCGCGGTCAAGGAGATCAATCTGCCGGACGACGGGGCCGAAGCGGTGGACGCGACGGATCCGGCGGTCCGGCGGGCACTGCGCGAGGCCCAGGCCGCCGCGCGGCTGCACCACCCGAGCATCGTCACGGTGCACGACGTGATCATCGACGACGGCCGGCCGTGGATCGTCATGGAACTCGTCGGCGGCCAGTCGCTGGCCGACACGATCAGCACCATGTCCACGCTTCCGGAGCGGCGGGTCGCGCAGATCGGGCTGCAGGTGTTGGACGCGTTGCGCGCGGCCCACCGGCAGGGCATCACCCACCGCGACGTGAAGCCGGCCAACATCCTGCTGGACGGCGATCGGGTGGTGCTCACCGACTTCGGCATAGCCGCGATCGAGGACGCCACCGCGCTGACCCTCAGCGGGCAGATGCTGGGCTCTCCGGCGTACCTGCCGCCGGAGCGGATCGAGGGCCGGCCGGCCACCGCGGCCGGCGACCTGTGGTCGCTGGGCGTGACGCTGTACACGGCACTCACCGGGTACTCGCCGTTCCGTCGTCAGGACACCCACGCCACCCTGGCCGCGGTGCTCGCCAGCCAGCCCGACCCGCCCGCCCGTCCGGGCCGGCTCTGGCCGGTGATCGAGGGATTCCTGGTCAAGGACCCCGACCACCGGCTGACCGCAGACGCGGCGGCACCGCTGCTGGCCGCCATCGCCTACGCCACGCCGCACGTCGGGCCCCCGGCCGTGCCGTCGCCGGCCGCCGGCCCGACGCCGGCCCAGGCACCACCTGCGCCACCGGGACGCACTGTGCCGCAGGGCCCGACGATGCCGCGGGGCCCGACGATGCCGCAGGGCCCCACCGTGCCGCAGGGCCCCACCGTGCCCCGGCCGCGGACCCCGTCACCCGCACCGGCACCCGCGCCCACGATTTTCTGGGGGCCGACCGTCGCACAGAACTCCGCGGGTGCCGCCCCGGGCGCCGTGCCGGCGCCGCCCGCGCACCCGACGAGCGTGCCGCCGGCGCCGCCCGTGAGCGTGCCGCCGGCCGGTGCCGGCGGGCAGTACCCGCCCGCCATGCCCTGGGGGGCGCCGGGAGCACCGCCCCGCCCGGCGCGGAGCCGCCGCACCGTCTGGATCGCCGGGCTCGCCGTCGCCGTGGCGTTGCTGATCGCCGTGCCGGTCACCTGGACGCTGTGGCCGGGCCGCGACGACGATAACCAGGTCCTCGGCAACGGCGGGTCGACCGGCGGCGACGGTTCGCCGAGCGGGGGACCGGTCCCCTCGGCGTCGGCCGGCCTGTCGTCGCCGTCGGCCAACCCCAACCTCGACGCGTGCGTCGTGGGCACCTGGCGGATCACCTCGCTCCAGGTGACCAACACCATCCTCGGCATACCCGTCGGGTTCAGCAGCCCGGGTGGGGCGATCATCCGGATCCGGCCGGACGGCACGGAGGTCGACGACTACCACGACATGGTCCCGCCGTCCGCGAACGTCGGAGGGGACACGATCACGGAGGTCGTCGCCGGCAGCGTCACCGAGCACGTGGAGACGCGGGACGGGCGCGAGTACGTCAGCGACGTCACCGGCCGGCTGACCTACACGTTGAAGAGCGACGGCGTCGCGTACGACAGCGGTGACGTGTCCACCGACCCGGTGGAGGGCCAGGCCTACACCTGCGACGATTCCACGCTGCGCGTGTACGGAGAGGCGGGCGCCTCGACCCAGGTCATGACCCGGGTCAGCCGCGACCCGGACGCCCGGTAGTCAACAGCCAACGCCCGGTGGTCCACGGCGACGCCAACCGAAACCGCCTGCCCGAGGGGCGGCATGGCCTTCGTGCGTACCTGTCCGTCGGGTTCGCGACCCCTGACGGGCTCGCGTCGCAAATTCACTGGAACGCGGTTGTATTCAACTCTTTCTCGTTCTACTGTGCGAGCCATGGAGACCGCGAGAGTCGACGGGGTGAGCGCGCCGCGGCGCACCCTTCCCCGATCGTGCCGCACGGAGGTGGTCGTCGACGTGCCCGCCGAGGCGCTGTGGCGGGTCATCGCGGACGTCACCCGGGTCGGCGAGTGGAGCCACGAGTGCCGAACCGTCCAGTGGCTCGGCCAGGCGAACGCGGCGGTTCCGGGCGCCAGGTTCCGCGGCCGTAACCGCTCCGGTTCGCTGCGCTGGGCCCGGGTCTGCGAGATCATGGTCGCCGATCCTCCGCGCGAGCTGCGTTGGCGCACGGTGCCGAGCGGCCTGTTCCCGGATCTGACCGAGTGGCGCATCGCCCTGGAGCCGGTGGGCGACGGCACCCGGATCGTCCAGTCCTTCGAGGTGCTCCGGATCGCGCGCTGGCTCGCCTGGTTGATCGCGAGGGTCAACTCCGCGCACCGCGACCGCGCCGCCGCGCTCACCGGCGACCTGCACCGGCTCGCCGCCGTCGCGGCGGCTGATCCCCGCTGAGTCGACCGCTACTGAGCCGACCGCCACTGAGAAGACCCCCGCTGAGCCGGCCGCCGTACCCTCGGGGCGCGGACCGGGTGCGCCCCGACTGCGGATGGGTGGATCGTCAGTTCGCCGGGGGCGCCGGGTTCTGGTACCACTGCTGCAGCTCGGTCTTGCGGATCTTCCCGGTGATGGTCTTGGGCAGCGTGTCGACCACTTCGAGGCGCTCCGGCCAGAACAGCTTGGTCATTCCAGCCTCGTCGAGGTAGTCGCGCAGCTCCCGCAGCGACGGCGGCTCGCCGACCGCGGTGACGACCGCGCACAGAACCTCGTCGTCGGTGCCCCGGATGCCGATGACGGCGACCTCGCGGATGTTCGGGTGGGTACCCAGCACGGCCTCGACCTCGGTGACCGGCACCGGGAAGCCGCGCGGCATCACCAGGTCCTTCTCCCGGCCGGTGATCCGGATCCCGCCCCGCCCGTCGGGCCGCGCCAGGTCGCCGGTCATGAACCAGCCGTCCGCGTCGAGGTGGGTGGCGTACAGCTCCGCACGACGGTAGTAGCCCAGGCATTGGGAGGCGCCACGGCTCAGCAGCCGGCCGCCGTCGCCCTCCGGGGCACCGGGAAGCGGGGCGATCCGCACCTCCATGCTGTCGATCGGGCGCCCGTCGCTGTGCTTCGCCCAGTCGTCGGGATCGTCGAGCCGGGTCATGGTGGTCGCGAGATTCTCGGTCATCGCCCAGATCGCGGACAGCCGCACGCCGAACACCTCGCGCACCTCGTCGACCAGGTGGGGCGGGATCGGCGCGGATCCGGTGGCGATGTGCCGCAGCGAGGAGGTGTCGCGGGGCCGCGCGCGCTGGGCGTCGAGCAGATCCAGCAGGTAGGTGGGGGTGGCGAACAAGAACGTGACGTGGTGCCGTTCGATCAGCTCGAGCAGCTGTGGGCCCGCCCAGGTGTCCTGGAACGCCGCCGTACCGCCCCGCAGCAACGGGATCAGCATGCCCTGCATGATGGCGGATCCGCCGGTGTAGATGGAGGCGATGCTGATCACCGAGTCTCCGCCGAGTTCGAACACGTCCGCCTCGGCACGGACCGCCGAGTGCAGGGTGTTCATTGTGTGCAGCACGCCCTTGGGCTCCCCGGTGGTGCCGGAGGTGAACAGGATCAGGCACGGGTCGTCCGGGCCGAGCTCGTGCTCCGTCTGGTACCCGTGCTCCCATTCGGTACCGAAGACGGTCTCCTCGAAGTCCAGCGCACCGTGCGGAACCTTGCCGTCCGGCCCGGCGGTGACCAGCACGTGCCTCAGGTTCGGTAGGTCAGCGGCCAGCTCCAGGGCCATCTCGCCGAGTGGCGTGCCCTTCGCGTCCGACATGGTGATGAACACCCGCGCCTCGGTGAGGCGCAGCATGTACTCCAGCTCGCGCCTGCGGTAGTCGGTGACGAGTGGGCACAGGCGCGCGCCGACGCGCATGCAGCCAAGCATGAGCGGCACCAGCTCCCAGCGGTTTGGCAGCTGGACGGCCACGAAGTCGCCGGGTCGCACGCCGAGTTCGGTGAGGGCGCCGGCGCAGCGGTCGGTCATGGCAGCCAGTTCGGCGTAGGTCAGAGTCCGGGTGACATCATCGCCGCCGCTGGTGTCGCGCGCGATAACGGCGGGCCGGTCGGGTCGGGAACGGACCGTGTCGCGCAGATCGTCGAGGAAGGTCCGGTCGCGCCACCACCCGTTGCGGCGGTACTGGGCGTGGACGGCCTCGCGCGACGCGGGCAGCGATTCGGTGTTCGTCTCGATCATCGGTAATCGGCACCCCTCCGGGCGTCGGAGTCCGGCCCATGGCGAGCCGATCGACCGCCCACTCTCAAGATCCAGATCTCTGTGAAGGGTGCACCGGATGCTGGTCACGAGGGTGACGTCATGATCGACTCGGGGTGAACGCACCCGGGCGGGCAGGGGGCGTCGAGGGTCGCGGGAGTGCCGATGGTGTCCCGGCACGTGACTCGCCGGTCGGCTGCCGCGCGGGTGGGTCAGTGACGCGCGTAGATGCGTACCCGGGTGTTGGCCAGCCGCAGGCGATGGGTCGTCTCGAGCGCCGCCCGCAGGCCGGGCCGTGCGTCCAGCCAGGGAAACGACGGCCAGACGACCACGACGCGGTCGGATGCCGGCTGGCTTCGGGCAAGCTCCTCGAGCGCGTCGGCGTCCGTGGCGTGCTCCGGTACGTGCACGAACGGCCGGGCCGGGGTCGGCTCGACACCCAACCGGCCGCCGTCGATCAGCACGAACGGGGTCGGCGAGGGAAAGAGCTCGTCGATCTCGTCGAGCGCGCGTCGTGACCGGATCGGCCAGGACTGCTCTCGCCAGGACCGCTCATCGGGCCGCCGGCCGAGTTCCCGGCACCGCTCGGCCAGCTTGACGATGGTGAGCTCGTGCGCGGCCACGCTGTGCGGCAGGCGGTCGTGATACCGGCGGGCCATGAAGTTGCTTTCGTCGTGAAAGCGGATCGCGCCGCCGGGTCGGCCCAGCCGGGCTACCGGACCGTAGAGCGGCGCGAGGTCGTACAGGTAGCCGTCGGCGCACACCCGCAGCCGCTCGGGCACCGGCAGGACTCGTTCCAGGAACGGGCGGCCGTAGGCGTTGCCGGAACTCGGCGGCGTCGGATAGGCGCCCGGCCCGCGCCCGGCGACCAGCTCGGACAGGTCACCGGCCGGCAGCTCGACCGGGGGATTGAGGCTGCCCAGGAGCCGACCGGAGGGATCCATCTCGGCGAGCGGCCAGTGCAGCTTGGCGTACGGCTCGATGCCGTACATCGTCAGCGCCTCGGTCATCGTCTCGGGCATGAGCTGGTCGTCGGCGTCCAAGAAACACACCACGTCGCCGCCGGCCTGGGCGAAGCCGGCGTTGAACGCGGAGCCCTGGCCGCCGTTCGGCTTGGCGATGGCGGTCAGCCGGTCGCCGTACGAGCGGATGATCTGCGCCGAGCCGTCGGTCGAACCATCGTCCACGACGATGATCTCGACGTCGTCGCCCTGGGCGATGGCGCTGTCGATGGCCGAGGGCAGGAACCGCTCGTAGTTGAAGTTGACGATCACCACGGTCGCCGAGGTCACGCCTCCCACATTCCCGCTCACGCGCGAACTTATGTCAGCCGGGCCGCGGTTTCGCCGGTACGCGCGGCTTACCGGGCCGGCGTTAGCGGAAGCCCGCTTCCATTTGAACGGCGGCCCCTGACGCGCGGCGCAGTCACAGGCGGTCGGGGTGGGTAGTGCCCGCGCCGCGCAGCAGGGTGTCCACGACGAGCGTCGCGAGGGCATCGGTGTCCTTGCCGTCCTTGTTCTGCGCGGCCTCGTGAATGAGGGCGTAGTAGACGCGGCGGGCCCAGGGAATGTCGGCGTCGGCCCGCAGCACGCCCGCCTCCTGGGCCCGGCGGAACAGCCGTTCGCAGGTGTCTCGAACCTCGCTGTGCACGCGTGCCACCTCCGCGTTGGCCGAGGGGGCCTGGCTCATCGCGGATCCCCAACTGACCTTCACCCCGAGCACGTTCGCGGTCGTCTGATAGAGGGCGACCAGGGGCGGGGCCGTGTCCGGATGGGCGGCGTCCACCGCCGCGGCGAACCGCTGGGTGGCCCATACCGCCAGGGCGTCGATGAGCGCCTCGCGGGTGGCGAAGCGCCGGTGCACCCGCGGGGTACCGCCATCCGCGCCAAGCTGCTGGTCTGAGTCGCGACGAACCGCCCGCCGGGCGGCACCGGATCGCCGGTCGCGGGCACCCGTCCCGCACCGGCGGTCCCCGCGTCCGGACCGGTCCGCTCGCCGTGCGCCAGCACCGCCGCGCGTGCTTCGGGCCGGTGGGGAGGGGCGTCCGCCGCGGGCGTGCCACGCGGCGGGTGCCGGCGATGGCCGCCAGCGAGCAGCTGCGGCGGTGCCGGCGATGGCCGCCGGCGAGCACACTCGGCGGCGTCAGGCTTGACCCTGACGCGAGTCAGGCCCGCAGAATTTCGGCGTGAACGATCGCGAGGACGACCAGGTCGGGCCGTGGCAGATCGGGCAGTTCGCCGAGCTTGTCGGGCTGAGCATCCCTCAGCTGCGCCGCTATGACCGGCTGCGGCTGCTCGAACCCGACGGCCGCGAGGCACGGTCCGGCTACCGCTATTACACGAGCGGCCAGACCGGCGCCGCCCGGGCCATTGCCCTGCTCCGATCGATGGACATGCCCATCGCCGACATCCGCCGCATCCTGGCCGGCGCCAGCGACCCCGAACGGCGCCGGCTGTTCCGCGACCATCGCGCGCGGCTGGAGGCCCGCCTCGACGAGGTCCGCCGGCTGCTGGCGGCCGTGGACACCCTGACCCAGGAGGACACCATGCAGGTTCACGAGCGCCCTGACCCGACCACCTGGCTGCACCTCATGCCCCGGCTTCCCGTCACCGACCTGGACCGCTCGATCACCTACTACCGGGAAGCGCTCGGTTTTCGCCTGGCGTGGCGGACCGTCGATGACGGCCTGGCCGCGCTGGCCAGCGGTGAGATCGAGCTGTTGCTGCTGGTCAGATGGGCCGGCGAGGCGCGCCCACCCGAGCAGTCCGGGTACGTGTACGTCGAAGATCCCGACGCCCTGTGCGCCGAGTACCGGCAGGCCGGCGCCGACATCGTCGACCCGGTGGCCTCCCGCGCCTACGGCATGCGGGACTTCGTCGTGCGCGACCCGGACGGGCATCGCTTCACCCTCGGCCGCGGCGAGCAGCGGCTGCGCGAGACCGCCGACCACTACGGCCTCACCTCCGAGGCGATCTCCATCGACCCGCGGTGGCTGCGCTCTCGCGGCACGTCCGGCAGTGATCGCGAGGGTAGCTCACACTCTCTGTGAAAGCCGAGTCTACGGAATGTGACTATGGCCTCGATTCGGCGAGGGTACGCCCGACGGGTTGGCCGGTCTCGGCCGGCCCGGGGTCGACCGGGTACCGTGTTCGGAGCCTCCGTCCGTTCGGTACGGGCAGGGACCGTCGAGCAGACCTTGCCAGCAGGGAGCGATGCGAAGTGAGCGACGACCAAACGCCAGACCCGGAAGCGGCGTCGGCGCAGTCGGCTGAGACCGATGAGACCACTGAGTCAGCTGAGACCGCTGAGTCGAGCCTGTCGGTTGAGCCCGCTGACTCGGATGTGACGGTCGAGCCGGCGGGGGAGGCGGATTCGGAGGGTTCCGGCCACGGCGAGCGCCAGGTCCTGTCCGATCGAGCCCGGCGCGACGCGGTGAAGTTGGTCAGGTCCGCCAACAAGGAGGCCGACGCCCGGCGTCGCCGGATGCAGTCGCTCGCCGGTGGACTGGCCGGGGTCGTCGTCATGGCCCTGATCGTCATCGGGTACGTGGTGCTCGGCGGCTCGAACAACAGCAACGGCTCCGCCGACGCCAGCGCTCAGGCGGGTGCCGCGGCGACCGCCGGGGCCAACGACCAGGGCGCGGCCGACGGCTCCACCGACCCCGCGGGCGCCGCGGGTACGCCGTCCCTGCCGCCCGGCGCCAACCCCGCGCTGGCCAAGGAGCCGACCGTCAGCGCGGGCACCGGCGACGTCACCAAGCTCGTCGTCACCACGCTGATCCAGGGCACCGGCGATGCCGTCAAGTCGGGGCAGAACATCACGGTGAACTACGTCGGCGTCACCTACAAGGACGGGCAGGAGTTCGACGCGTCCTGGGACCACGGACAGACGGCCACCTTCCAGATCGGCGTCGGCGCCGTGATCCCCGGCTGGGACCAGGGCCTGGTCGGGGTCAAGGTGGGCAGCCGGGTGCAGCTCGACATCCCGGCGAGCCTGGCCTACGGCGACACCCCGCCCGCCGGCGCGCCGACCGGTGCGCTGCGCTTCGTCGTGGACGTGCTCGCCGCCCAGTGACCCGGCACCTCCCCGGCGGCGGGTTCCGCCGCCGGCGGCCGTGCGACCCCGCAGCCGGGGCTGCGGGGTCGCACGGCCGGCGCGATCGCACGGTAGGTCCCGCGGCGACGCCGTCAGGCGACCCGTCGCGGTACCACCGGTCGCAGGGCCGACTCGATCGCGGAGCCGGCGCCGATCAGGTACCCGTCGTGGCCGGGCGCGGCGTTGAACTCGACCCCGACCGGCAGACCTTCCGACGTGACGCCCGCCGGCAGGACCAGTCCGGGCAGCCCGGCGACGCTGGCCGGGGTGACGTTGCGGCCGTAGGCGACGTGCTCCGGCACCTCCCGACCCATGACGGTGACCCCGGGCGGCGGCCAGCCCGGGCCGGCGCCGATCGGTGGGGCGGGCATCGGCACCACCGGGTGGATTATCAGGTCCAGGGCGTACTCGCGCCGGTAGGACCGGAAGCCGGCGCGTACCCGGCGCTGCGCGTCGAGCGCGTCGCGGTGACGGTCGGCCGCCTCGGGCGGCGGGGGCGCGAACAAGGGCGCCACGTTCGGGCCGGCTGCCTCGGCCAGGTCCACCATGGACACTCGTGGTGCGTGCGCGGCGAGGTACTCCGGAAGCAGCCGCGCGAACTCGTACCGGATCAGCGCCGAGGCGACGCCGGTGACCAGGGTGTCGAGGCCGGTAAGGTCCGCCCGGACCAGGTCGGCGCCGTGCTCGGCGAGGCACAGCAGGGCCTGCTCGAAGATTGCCTCGACCTCACCGTCCAGGCCGTCGAGGTAGTACGCCCGGGGTACTCCGATGCGTACGCCCCGCAGGTCCGGTCGCGCCGCCGCGAGTGGGGTGCAAGCGAGCACCGAGTCGAGCAGGGCGAGGTCGGCGACGCATCGGGCGAACGGTCCGACGGTGTCGAGGCGGGCCGCGATCGGGATGACCCCGTCCGTCGGGTACCGCCCGGTGGTCGGCCGCAGTCCCACGATGCCGCAGAGCGCCGCCGGAATCCGGACCGAGCCCTCGGTGTCCGTACCGATGGCGGCCGGCGCCATGCGCGCGGCGACCGCACAGGCGCTGCCGCCGCTGCTTCCTCCCGCTATCCGGTCCTCCCGATGCGGGTTGCGCACCGGGCCGAAGGTGGCGTTGACGCTCGTCCACCCGCGCCCGAGCTCATGCAGGTTGGTCTTGCCCAGTAGCAGCGCACCGGCCCCGGTGAGGCGATCCACGACCACCGCGTTGGTGGTGGGGCGGTTGCCCGACAGCGCGGCGGTGCCGCCCGTGGTCGGCAGTGCGGTGGTATTGATGTTGTCCTTCACGGCGACGGGTATCCCGTGCAGCGGGCCCAGCCGGGCACCGGTGGACCGGTCGCGGTCCGCCTGGTGCGCCGCGCGCCGGACGGCCTCCGGGTCGAAGCCGATGAACGCGTTCAGCCGGGCGCGCCGCTCGCACTGCCGGATCAGCGCCTCCGCGTACTCCGACGCGGCCAGCTCACCCGCCCGCATCAGCGACGACGCCTCGGACACGCTCAGCTCGAGCAGGTCACCGAACTGGCCGCTACCCTCGCGCTCCGGCACCCGCCGACTCTATCGGCCGCACGGCCACCGGGCACGGTCAGCTTTCGGGCCCGGCCGCCGCGCTCAGGCGATCCAACCGGTCGGGGGTCGGCCACCGCACGTCGGTGGCCCAGCCGAGCCGCTCGAAAATCCAGATCAGCCGCGCCGAGATGTCGATCTGACCGGGCCGTACGCCGTGCCGGGCGCAGGTCGGGTCGGCGTGGTGCAGGTTGTGCCAGGACTCGCCCATACTCAGGATGGCCAGCGGCCAGACGTTGCCCGACTTGTCGCGGGACGCGAACGGCCGGTCGCCGATCAGGTGGCACACCGAGTTGACCGACCAGGCGATGTGGTGCAGCAACACCACCCGCAGCAGCCCGGCCCACACGAACGCGGTCAGGGCGCCCCACCAGGACCAGGTGACGAGGCCGCCGATCAGCGCCGGCCCGGCCAGGGTGATGACCGTCCACAGCCAGAACAGTCTGTCCACCCGCCGCAGGTCGCGGTCGGCCAGCAGATCGGGGGCGAACCGGTGCTGGTTGGTGACGTTGCGGTCGAGGATCCAGCCGAGGTGCGCGTGCCAGAACCCCCGGGCCAGCGCGGCCGGCGAGGTGCCGTACGCCCATGGCGAGTGCGGGTCGCCGTCCCGGTCGGAGAACGCGTGGTGGCGCCGGTGGTCGGCCACCCAGTGCAGGATCGGCCCCTGCACGGCCATGCTCCCGGCCACCGCCAGCGCGACGCGCAGGGGACGGGTCGCCTTGAACGAGCGGTGGGTGAAGTACCGGTGGAACCCGACGGTGACGCCGAGACAGGTCACCGTGTACCAGGCGACGGCGAGGATCACGTCCAGCCAGGTCAGGCTGTGGCCCCAGGTCAGCGGCACGGCAACGATGAGAGCCAGCAACGGTACGGTGACGAACAGATAGACGGCGATGTGTGCCGTCAGGGGGCGCGTGCCCGCCAGCAGGGCTCGGTGTTGCGGCTGCTCTGCGGATGGTGCGGACTTCCCGAGCGCACTGACCATGACAGGTGTCCGATCGGTTCGAGGATGGAGTGTTCGCCGGTCGCGTTGGGTACCCGTGTGGCGCGCCTCTGCGGAATCTAACCCGGCGCCGGGGCGGGCGACCGGCGAATCGACGAACCGTGGCCCACCGGACAGTGAACCCTCCGTGCGTCGCCGCCGCCCCCGCGTGGCGCCGATCCTCGCGACAACCGGCTCACGGCACTGGTCAGGGATCACGGTGAGGGTCCGGCCGCACGGCCGGGCCCTCACCGTTCGGGTGACGGTCGCTACCCGCCGGCGACCGCCCGCTCGCCGCGCCGGTGCGGGCGTCCACGGAGGCCACCTTCGGATCGCCGCCCGGTTCAGCGGCGCGCCACGGTGAACCGGGTACGGCGGTGGTGGGGTCGTTCGGTCTCGTCGAGCAGCGCCACCGCCAGATCCTCGCAGGAGATCGCCGAGTGGCCGTCGGGGTCGGTCAGCAGTTCGTCGGTGCCCGACCGGTAGCGGCCGGTGCGCCGTCCCGGTTCGAGGATCGCGGGCGGGCTGAGGTACGCCCAGTCCACCTCGGTGTTTCCGCGGTACGTCGCGAGCTGATCGTTACAGGCGAGGGCTATCGCCCGCCATTCCGGCGGTACGTACCGCGGATCGTCGACCACGAGGGTGCCGCCCGAGCCCGGCACGGTGAGGCTGCCCGCGCCACCGACCACCAGCAGCCGCACCCGGGTGCCGGCGAGCCCGGCGAGCAGCGACTTGGCGACGGTGACAAGCTCGCCCTCGTGGCCGGCGGGCGGACGGGTGGCGGTGACCACGACGTCGGCGTTCGCGCTCACCGCCATCACCTCCTCGACGCCGGCGGCGTCGCCGACGCGGCCGGACGCACCCGGGGGTAGCTCCGCCAACCGGGCCGGGCTCCGCACGACCGCCGTGACATCGTGGCCGCGGCTCAGGGCCTCGGCGACGATCCGGCTTCCGGTGTTTCCGGCGGCTCCGAAGACCGCTATGCGCATGATGGTCAGCTCTTCCTCTCGGTTCGGTTGGTTCGGAGGTGCGGGTTCAGTTGGGCGGTGCCGATGGCGATCAGGGCGAGGCCGAATCCGACCAGTTGGCCGGGGGTGAGTGACTGCCCGAGCAGGGCCCAACCCAGGACCGCCGCGACGGCGGGCGACAGCAGCGGGAGAAATGACATGGCGGTGACCGGCAGGCGCCCCAGCCCGGTGAACCACAGGGTGTACGCCAGGCCCGTGCCGACCAGCGACAGCCAGGCGTACCCGGCGAGCGCGGGTGCGTCCAGCGCGGGCGGTACGCCCTCGACGGCCAGGGCGAACGGGACGATCAGCAACCCACCCGCGGTGAGTTGCCAGCCGGCGAAGGCCAGCGCGCCCACGCCGGGCGGGCGCCCCCACCGCTTGGCGAGCACGGTCCCGGCCGCCATCACCGTCGTCGCGGCCAGGCCGGCGAGCAGCCCGGCGAGGTCGAAGCCCAACCGCCCGCGCAGCACCATCATCGCCACCCCGACCACACCCACCACGCCCCAGCCGAGGCGCCACGGGCTCGGGCTCTCCCTGAGCAACGGCAGCGCGAGGCCCGCGACGACGAGCGGCTGTACGGCGGAGAGCGTGGCGGCGACGCCGCCGGGGAGCCGGTAGGCCGCGATGAACAGGAGCACGAAGAACGCACCGATGTTGAGCGTGCCCAGCACGACCGCGCGCCACCACCAGACGCCGTGCGGGAGCCGCCGGCCGATCGCCAGCGCGATCAGGCCCGCCGGGAGCGCGCGGAGCACGCCGGACAGCAGCGGCCGGTCGGGTGGCAGCCACTGCGTCGTGACCAGGTAGGTGGTTCCCCAGGTCACCGGCGCGATCGCGGCGAGGCCGGTGGTCGCCCAGGTGCCGGCCGGCCCGCGGGCGCGGGGTGGGGCGGCCGGCGGGGAGGGGACGTCGAGCACACTTCACCTCTCAATGTTGAACTGTTTGACGTTGAATAGAGCACCACGACTGGTACCTTTATGTCAAACATTTCAACGTTGAGGAGTGACATGGCCGACAGCATGGACCGGGTGCTGGAGCAGTGGCGGGCGGAGCGGCCGGACCTCGATGCGAGCCCGATGGGTGTGGTCGGCCGCGTCCAGCGGGCATCCCGGTTGCTGGAGCGCGGGCTCGCCGAGCACTTCGCGGCGCGTGGGCTGCAGTTGTGGGAGTTCGACATCCTCGCCACGCTGCTGCGCTCCGGCGCGCCGTACCGGCTGACCGCGGGCGAGCTGGCGGCGACCTCGATGATCACGTCGGGGGCCATCACCAACCGGATCGATCGCCTGGTGGCTCGCCGTCTGGTCACCCGCGAGACCGACCCCGGCAACCGGCGCAGCGTGCTGATCGGCCTGACCGACCGGGGCCACGATCTGGTCGACGAGGCCATGGGCGATCACGTCGCCAACGAGGCCCGGCTGATCGACTCGCTCAGCCCGAGCGAACGGGAGCGGGTCGCGAACCTGCTGCGCAAGCTGCTGACCGCACTGGGTGACGTACCGCCGGACCCCGCCGGCTGACGCGACCGCGATCCCGCCGCCGCGTGGGCGGGACCGCGGTACGGGTGCCGCGTCGAGCGGTCAGGCGATCGCGTCGGCGACCGAGGCGCGCAGCTCCGGCAGGCGGTCGTGGAGCAGGCCGGGGCACTGCGTGGCATTGAAGTCGTTGTGCCCGTAGATCTCGGTCGCCGGGATCGCGTACTGCTGGCAGATGAACGCGCACGCGGTGATCAGGCTGTCCCACAGCGCCTGTGGTGGCTGCTGGGTCAGGTAGGTGCCCTCGTTCTCGATGCCGATGGCCTGGTCGTTCTGGCCGACGCAGTGCGCGCCCTCGACCATGGTCTGCCCGTGCAGCAGCGCGTACAGGCTCCCGTTGCGCCCCTCGGTGACCCAGCCACCCCGGCTGTTGGTGAAGTGTTGCCCGGTGTCGATCCAGCCGTTGGTGTCCATGTGCAGGTTCTGGATGTCGCGCGAATTCTGGAACGCGTGCGCCTGGGAGTAGTCCGTGGAGTTGGCCATCGCGGTGTGATGGACGATGATCTTGTTGGGCCGGTGCTGCACGATGGTGAGCGGCCCGGACGGTGGCCGCGCTCCCCATTCACCGCCCCCGGCGATGAGCGGCTGGTCGACGTGCGCCGATGCGCCGCTGGTGCGGGCCAGCGCCGGTACGGTCAGCGCGCCACCGAGGGCGGCGCCGAGCAGGAGGGTACGGCGGGTGAGAGGGGACATCGGGTAGCTCCTCGTCATCCATGTGAATCAATTAGCTTGATCGTAAGTGGCTCCCGCCCGGCTGTCGAGGGCCGTCAGGTGGCCGGGGGGTTTACGACGCGTTGACGCGATGGTCGCTCCGATCTGCCCGCCGCGACGACCGCCGGCCCATCCCGGGGAAAGTCCCTCGCTCAAGGAGGCAACCTTTCCCGGTGGCCGCGGCGTAAGTATGGGTCGCCTGACCGCCGTTGGATGGAGCCGGAGTGGATCGCGCGTTGGAAGACGAGTTCGAGGCGTTCGTACGCGGCAGCTACACCCGCCTGCTACGGCTGGCGTACCTGCTGTGCGGGGACGCCGGCCATGCCGAGGACGCGGTCCAGGTGACTCTGGCCAAGACGGCCCTGGCCTGGCCGCGGCTGACGCGCTCGGACGGCGTCGACCGCTACGTCCGGCGAGCACTGATCAATACGGTGATCGCGAAGCGCCGGCGGCGTTGGTGGTCGGAGACGCCCACGCACGACGTCGACCACGCGGACTCCTGGGACGAGTTCGGCCGGCTGGACGAGCGTGACGCGCTGCGCCGGGCACTGGCCGGCCTGCCCGCCCGGCAGCGGGCCGCGGTGGTGCTGCGCTACTACGAGGACCTTTCCGAGGCCCAGGCCGCCGAGGTGCTGGGCTGTTCGGTCGGCAACGTCAAGAGCCTCACCGCGCGCGGGCTGCAACGCCTGCGCGAGATTCATCGGCCACCGGGCATCCGGGAACTATCGAACGCTGCGACCACGAACGCCGGGGAGGCGTGATGACTGTCGATGACATGTCCGAGCTGCGGGGCCGGCTCGCGACGCTGGCGGAGGAGGCGGTACCGACCGCGGGCTACGCCGAGGTGCGGCAGCGGGCGGGTCGCCTGCGCCGCCGCAGGGTGGCCGCGCTGGCTTCCTCGGCGCTCGTCGTGGCCCTCGGCATAGGCGTCGCCGGGCACGGCGCCCTGCCCGGCCTGGGCGGCGGGAACGACACGGCGCTGGGAGCGCTGCCGGCCGGGGACCCGGGCCGGCTGGCCTCCTGCCCCGCGAGGAAGCTGCCGCTGCCCACGGGGGTGCGTTCGGTGCTGGTGAACGCGGCGGATCCGACCGGCCGGTACGTCGTCGGCGACACCACCGAGCCGGATGCGAGCGGCGGGAGACTGCCGGCTCATCCGATCTTGTGGGACCGTGGCGTGCCACGCCTGATCGCCGGGGCGAGCGGCAGCGCGGTCGCGGTGAACTCCCACGGTGTCGTGGTCGGAGAAAACACCGGCACCAACACCAGCCTGCCCATACCGCTGAGCGGCTCCGCCTGGATCTTCCAGAACGGGAAGGTCTCCGCCCTGGCCCCGCCCGCCGGGTACACGTCGGCCTTCGTCTCCGGGCTCAACGACGGTGGCGACGTGGTCGGCTACGTCTCGGGGAAGAACAGCCCATTGACCGTGCCGGTGGTGTGGAAGGCCGGAGGGCCGGCGCGGGTGCTGGCCGTTCCGGGGTCGCTGGACTCTGTGTTGCTGCGGGGCATCGCGGACGACGGCACCATCGTAGGAGATGTGTCCAGGGTGGGCGGCAACGTCGTGTACACGTGGGACGAGCGGGGGAACGCGCGCATGCTGCCGGCCCCGGCCGGGTACCCCGGCGGTGATGCATCGACCGCCATCAACGGTAGCTGGGTGGCCGGCTACGCCCGGAAGGAACCGGCCGGCGATCAGACAGCGGTGCGGTGGAACCTGCTGACCGGGGCGGTCACGGCGTACCCCGGGATGGCGGTGTTCGCTCAGATCAATGCCAAGGGTGTGGCCGTGGCACAGGTGGTCGGCCCCGACGGCAAGGGGCATGAGGCGGACCTCGCCGACGGCGGCCGGGTCATCTCGCTACCGGCGGCGACCAAGGGTACGGCCGTCGCGATGTCGGTCAACGACGACAATTCCGCGGTGGCGGGTTACTTCTACGTCCACGGAACGGAGGTCGGCACTCCGGTGGTGTGGAGTTGCCGCGACTGACCGAGCGCGAGCGACCACGGACCTCGACGTTCAACCGCGAGACCCGGTCAGGTGCTCTCCACGATCCGGTTGTCCCAGGCCCAGGCGGCGATCTCGACGCGGTTGCGCACCCCGAGCCTGGCCCGGGTGTGGCGGATCCAGAGCCGCCCAAGTTAGTGCCGATGGCGGTTGCTCTCACGCATCGGTGCGGGTAGATGTGAATGATGCCGTTGCCATCCGAGGTGTCGTTGCCATCCGAGGCCATCCCCACCGACACGGTCGTGCTGCGCCCACCGCGGCCCGGCGACACCGACGACCTGCTCGCCGCCGCGAACGACGCGCTGGTCAGCCGGTACGTCACGGCCCTTCCCGCCCCGTTCACCAGCGAGGACGCGCAGCGGTGGGTCACCGCCGGGGCCCGGTCGGTCATCGCCGACCCGCACACCGACCGGCTGCTCGGCGCCGCCGGCCTCCACCCCGTCTCGGAGGCGGACGGCGCCGCACGGATCGGTTGTTGGGTGGCACCGTGGGGGAGGGGCCAAGGGGTGGGCGCCGCCGCCCTCGGCGCGTTGACCGGCTGGGCCAACACCCATGGATTCGATCGGGTCGAGCTGCTCACCGAGCCGGGCAACGCGACCGGCCAGCGGATGGCCGTCCGGGCCGGCCTGACCTACGAGGGCGTACGCCGCGGCGCGGGGCGGGGCCGCAACGGAAAGCGCCACGACCTCGTGGCCTGGGCCCGGCTGGCGGGCGACCCGCCCGGCCCGTCGCCGCGGCGCCTGCCCGACCTGCCCGGCGGCGAGCTGACCGACGGCGTCGTGCTGATCCGCCCCCTGGTGGCCGGCGACACCGGCGACATGTTCGCGCTGATGAGCCTGCCCGAATCGGTGCGCACGACCGTCCCGCCGGTGGTGCCCGATCCGGTCGGGGTGCGGCGCCGCTGCGAGCAGTCGCAGGGCGAGTGGATCGCCGGCGAGCGCGCCCGGATGACCATCCGCGACGCCGCGACGGGCACGTTCGCCGGCAACATTGGACTGCACTGGACCGGACCGGGGATGGATGAGCTGCTGGTGGGTTACGCGCTGGCGCGGCCGTACCGGGGTCGGGGATACGCGACCCGGGCGACGAAGCTGGTCGCCCGCTGGGCGTTGACGGAGGTCGGGGCGCCCCGGCTGCTCTCGGGAACCGCACCGGAGAACGTGGCGTCGCAACGGGTCCTGGAGCGTGCCGGCTTCCAACGCGAGGGCTACGAGCGCTCGCGCCTGCCCGGTGCGGATGGTGGTCGGATCGACAACGTGTCGTTCGGCCTGCTCCCGCGCGACCTGCTCGACTGACGGCCGGGACGACGCGGATCGGAGTCAGCGAGGCTGCTGCGGCGACCCGTCGTCGAACTTCGGCACCGCGGGCGGCTCCAGCTTGACGGTCAGCGGCCGGGGCCGGTCGCAGGGTTCATGGTGGCAGGGCGGTGGGACCGGCTCGTCGGGGCAGCACCGCTCCATCCGGGCGCGCAGCTCCTCGTCGCGTCCCCGTTCCAGGGCCGCGGCCGGGTTGGCGCGCTCGGTCAGGTCCCGTACGGCCGAGATGTCCGAGGCCATCCGCTCCTGCAGCGCGGTCTGCCGGCTGGCCTGGTTGACCAGCTCGCAGGTCTGCTTGGAGATCTGCTCCAGCACGCACAGCACGGCGTCGGTCTGCTGGCTGAGGTGCAGGAGGATCTGGTCTCCCAGGTACACCTCGTTGGCGACCACCTGCATGCCGGCCGCGACGTTGGCGAATCCGTGCACGAGCGTGGTGTTGACCGCCTGCACGCCGGCGTTCACGTTGTTCGTCGCCAGGGTCTCCTGCACCAGGTTCGCGTTGACCTGGTCGAGCTTGCCGTTGGTGGAGACCAGCTGGTTGTAGACATCGGTGATCGAAGGCATCGGACTACTCCTGTTCCTGCGCGTCGGGCGCGGTGGGTTCGGCGGGTGGGTTGAGGTCGTTGGGCCGGGTCTCGTGCAGGGTGGTGCCCCACTCCCGCAGCTGCCGGGCCTTGACATGTGAGGGGAGGTCGCCGGTCGGCTGGTATGGAACGTCGGCGTAGGTCAGGTAGCACTCAACGCGCTCCACCGGCCCGATCGGTCGTTCGTCGACGCGCAGACCGAGCTGACCCGGTACCGAGGACAGCGTGCGCACCGCGGTCGGTACGGCGACGGTGATGGTGGCGGTCTGACCGGCCGGTACGGCGACCTGTGCCGGGGTACGGGGATGGTAGGAGATCGGCACTATGCCCTCGGACTGCGGCATCTGCCGTAGGACGTCGGCGAGGTACACCGTCAGGGTGCGGGTCGCCGGGTCGTAGTCGTAGCTGCGCCGGCTGGCCCACACGTGGTAGGTCTCGGTCGAGTCGTTGCGTACGTCGATGGTCACGGTCAACTGGGGACGTGCCGCGGCGGCGGCCTCCGGCGCTGCCGGCGTCTCTGGCGCTGCCGCGGTCTCTGGCGGTGCCGGTGTCTCTGGCGGTGCCGGTGTCTTTGGCAGTGCCGGCGTCTCCGGTGGTGCCGTGACGGTGGTCCGGACGATCTGCAACCCGTTCACGGCGTGCCCTCCTCGATGCCCGGTAACGTGGCGGGACCGTGGGCGAGCCAGGCCCGCAGTTCGGCGGCGACGGCCGTTTCGATCTCGGAATCGCTGCGCGGTTCGAGGGCGGTGGCCACGCAGCGCCAGTACGCGGCGACCGGCGCCACGATCGCCCACCGGGTCAGTGGCAGCGGCACGCCGACCGCGTCGAGCCACCGGCCGAGCCGCCGCACGAGCGGAGGCCCCAGCGGGGGCGAGCCCCCGTCCGCGACCGCGCCCAGGGCACCGCCCAGCCCGGAGGCGTCCAGGCCGCGGGCGGAGGCGGTGTGCGCCGCGGCCCGTACCCGGCCCACGGCCAGCTGTGCGAAGGACTCGCCGGTGCTGGCGAGCGCCCGGGCACCGGTCACCCGGCAGTAGGCGAGCTCGACCATCTCCAGCAGCGGCGCGACGACCAGGTCGCGGACCTCGGCGCGCAACCGCCCGTCCGCCCGCATGGCGGCGGCCAGCTGGGGGCTGAACCGGTAGTACTCGCGGTGCAGCGCGTCGAAGAACTCGCGGCCCCCGGCGTCGGCCCGCAGCACGCCGTCGCGTACCCGCCGCAACCGGTCGACCGCGCCGCTGTACGACGAGCCGTAAGCGGCGGTGACGACCAGGCAACCGCCGTCGTCTCCGCCGGTGATCCCGCAGCCGCCGTCGTGGCTGTTGATGTCCCGGTGGGTGATGCCGAGGCGGTCGCGCATCACGTTCTCATCGGTCTCGGCGGCGGGTTCGTCGTTTGCCTGCAATGTGCCGGTTGCCGCGTGCAGGCTGTGTGACAGCTCGTGGTAGAGAATGACCGGGTTCGGGTCGACGATGTGGTTGCCGTCGTCGTCGACCACCCAGATCCCCGCACCGTTGCACTGCGACAGGTCATACACGGCGCGGATCACGGCCGGGCTCGAAGTAGTGTCCACATAGGACATACCGTTGCCGGTGAGATCCGTGCCGCTGTGCGGATCCAGCACGCCGGCGGGCAGGCCGGTGACGACGATCCGCACGTCGTCGGTGGCCGGGATGCCGAAGTCGGGCTGCGCGGGCATGTCGAAGTCGGTGTTGACCAACTGGTCGAGGCGGTCGGCGGTCGGCCCCTGGCCGGCGGTCTCCGCGTAGGTGAGCTGGATCACGCTGGAATCGGTGGGCACCGTCTCGTCGCCGAGGCCGAAGTCCGCCCCGCAGATGGTGAAGACGTCACTGAGCACCAGGTCCGGATCGCCGGTCTGATCGATGAACAGGGTCATGGGCATCCCCTTAAGACGCGATGGTCTCGTCGAGTAAGGGTCAGCCGTAAAACCCCAGCTAGGAGGGCAAGTGTCGGATCTGGGCAGTGTCCGGGACGTGACGGCGCGGCGGCGGTCAGCGGTTTCTGGTCTCGGCTCGGGTGCCCTCCGCCGTCCGGTACTTGTACCGTGGTCGCGTCCGGCGGCGGCACGGGCGGGACGGGAGGACGGCTGTGCGGGCGGTGGACGAGGCGGAGTTGCGCGACGCGCTCCGCGACGGCGACGTACTCGACTGTGCGCAGGACGGCGGGCGCCGGCCGGTACCGGCCGAGCTGTTGCGTCGGGTGTGCCGCGAGGGAGGCGCCGGCGTCGACCCGCACGGCATCGGGCTGCGCAACGCGGCGATCGTCGGGACCCTCGACCTGGCCGGCATCGAGCTGCCGGTTCCCCTGCGCTTCGAGGCGTGCGAGTTCGACTCGGCGCTGAGCTGCGAGGGCGCCGCCCTGCACGCGCTGGCGCTGACCAACTGCCCGGCGGTGCCCGGCATCCTCGGCAACGGGCTGCGAGTGCGGCGTGACCTGGACCTGTCCGGATCGGTGATCAGCGGAGCGCACCGCACCGTGGCCAGCACCTCGCGACGCTCGGCGATCTGGCTGTGCGAGGCGGACATCGGCGGCCGGCTGCTCTGCGTCGGCACGAAAGTCACCGCCGAGGGCGAACGGGCGATCCAGGCCGACCGGCTGCACGTCGGCGGGAACGTGCGGCTGCTGCACGCGTTCACCGCCGTCGGCGAGGTCCGGCTGATAGGCGTGACCATCGACGGCTCGCTCGACCTGAGCGGGGCGTCCATCCTGAACCCGCACGGGGTCGCGCTGGACGCCGCGGACGCGGTCATCGGCGGCAGCGTGTTCCTCATCGATGACGCCGACGGTCCGCCCACGATCCTGGGTCGCATCGACCTGAACAGCGCCCGGGTCTCCGGCCAGGTGCTGATCCGCAACGCGGTGCTGCGCGAACCGCCGGGTAACGCCCCGGTGGGCGGCCCGTACGCGAAGCAGCGCGGCGACGGGACGGCGGTCAGCGCGCCTAGGCTCACCGTCGGGGCGGACCTCAGCGTGGAGGGCAGCTGCGACATCGACGGCGGCATCGACCTGTCGATGAGCCAGATGAGCAGCCTGTCCATCACCGGCGCGACGCGCCTTCGCGCCCCGCGCGGCATCGCCCTGAATCTCGGCAACGCGCAGGTCGACTCGACGCTGCTGATCGGCGAGGGCGTCCACGTGCGGGGCAAGCTCGACCTCACCGCCACCCGGATCAAGGGGGACCTGATACTGAACGGAGCGGTGCTCACCGGCTCCGACGGCCACCATCTGCTGGTCTCTGCATACGGTGTGAATGTGGACGGTGCCGTGCAGCTGGAGGGGTTGCGGGCAACGGGCGGCACAGTGAACTTCTTCGGCGCCGTCATCGGCAGCGTCGTCAACGCCTCGGGCGCTCAGCTCGACAACCCTGGCTACCGCACGTTCAGCCTGCACCAGGCGTCGGTACGCGGCTCGGTGCGGTTCGTCGACGGATTCCGCTCGACGGGACGGATCAACCTCACCCGGGCGATAGTCGACGGGCGGCTCGACTGCCGCGACGGGGAGTTCATCGGGCCGGCCGACGGTGACGGCTGCGCGATCGAGGCGAGCTCCGCCGTGTTCCGAGGCGGCATGTATCTCGGCTGGAAGGGCGCCGAACCCGCCGTCGACTTCACCAACGCCAGCACCACCGTGCTGGCCGACGATCCGCGATCCTGGCCCCGGCGTTACTCGATCGCGGGCCTGACCTACGACCGGTTCGGTGCCGCCGGGGACGAGCCGGGCGCGCAGGTCTGGGACAGCCGGCAGCGCAGGCGATGGCTGCACGGGCAGGCGGACTACGATGCCGGACCGTACGAGCAGGCCGCCCGGGTGTTCCGGCAACACGGGTACACCCGGGAGGCCGAGCAGATCCTCATCGATGCGCGGACCGAGGCCCGGCGCGCGGGGCCGGGCCGATCGTTGCGGCGCACCGTCCTGGACACGGCGTACGGTCTCAGCGTCGGCTACGGGTTCCGGCCCGGACGGGTACTCTGGGCGCTCGCCGTGCTGCTCGTCGCCGTCATCGTCTCGCTCCAGATCGGCCCGGTGAAAGGCAGCCTGCGGACGACCGACCCGCGCGGAAACGTGTACGCCGTCGACGGACGCCTCGTCACCGTCGACGCCGCCTCGCCGGGATCGGCGGGATCGGCGGGATCGGCGGGATCGGCGGAATCGGCGGGATCGGCCGATGGTCTCGCCGTCGCCTCGGCGGCGCGGCCCAGCGCGGACGGCTGCGGTGCCGGCCAGATCCGGTGCTTCAACCCGTACTTCTACTCCTTCGACACCGTCATTCCCTTGGTGTCGCTGGATCAGCGCTCGACCTGGTACCCGGATCCGCACGCACCGGCCGGCCGGTTCGCCGAGTGGTGGCTCGACCTCGCGACGCTGGTGGGGTGGCTGCTGTCCTCCGTGGCGGTGTTGTCCTTCGCCCGCCTCGCCCGCAGCCTGTGACCCGGGTGCCTCGGTTGGGGTTGCCCGGCCGTCACTGGCCCAGGCGTCCGTCGATTCGCTCGCGCAACAGGTCGACGTGGCCCATGTGGCGCGAGTACTCCTCGATCATCCCTACCAGCACCTCGCGCAGCGACATCGACCCTCCGCCGCTGCCGTGCTGGTTCAGGGGGTCGTCGGCGGTGATATCGAGGCTGGGCGCCTCCGTGACGAACCGCGTGGCGAATGCCACCTCCGCACGCCACGCCTCCCAGGCCTGCGCGACCAGCTGAGGATCGGCGAGCGCCCCATCGAAGTCACCATCACGGTCGGTCGCCGAGCAGTACAGTCGGGGCGCGTCCTGTCCCGCCATCATCACCCGGAAGGTCGCACGCTCCATCTCGGCCAGGTGCCGCACCAAACCCAGCAGCGACATCGTCGACGGCTCGACGCAGCGCCGCGCCATGGCTTCCGCGTCGAGACCCGCGCATTTCAATTCCAACGTGAGGCGGCCACGACGCAGGGCCTCGACCAGCGTGGTGCGCTCGTCGCCCAACCGCGGTCCGTGCTCGCGCGGGTCGTCGTCGGAAGGCTTGCCGTCGGAGGTGAACATGTCCGCTCGTCGGGAGGTCGCCATGATCGCATCATCGCGGCCCGATGGGACGCCGGCAACGGATTTACGCCGCCCGCCCCCCGCCGCGAGGAGTCAGTAGTGGATGGCGCCCCGCGCGCCACCGCCCACGGCGATGGCGTCTCCGGTGATGGCGACGCTGCGGGGCGACGCGAGGAAGGTCACCACGTCCGCGACCTCGGCGGCGGTGACCAGGCGCCCGATCGTCACGTTGGCGGCCAGGGCCGCCTCCGCGTCGGCCGGGGTGATGCCGCGCGCGGACGCGTACTCCGCGATCGTCGCCGGGGTTCGTTCCGTCACCGTGGTGCCGGGATGCACCACGGTGACGTTGATGCCCGCCGGCCCGAGTTCGTCGGCGAGGTTCTTGGTCATGGCCGCCACGGCGACGTTCCGGATCGCGCCGAACGTGTTGCCGGTCTGACGGGCGGCGAGTCCGCTGATGTTGATGATCCGTCCCCAGCGCCGCGCCGCCATGTCCGGCGCCACCGCCCTAGCGAACCTCAGGTAGCCCAGCACCTTGGTCTCGACCTCGGTGCGCAGGTCGTCGTCCACCGACTGCGCCAGCGGCCGCAGCGAGCCCGGGCGCGCCGGCTCCGCGGCGGAGTTGACCAGGATGTCGACGCCGCCGAGTTCGGCGACGGCACGGGCCACGGCGGCCCGTACGGCGGCGTCGTCGGTCGTGTCCGCGGGCAGCGCCAGGGCGCGGGTGCCGGCCGGAAGTCGGGAGGCGGCCGCCCGCAGCGCCGCCGGGTCACGGGCCACCAGGACGAGTTCGGCGCCCTCGGCGGCCAGCGCTCGCGCGACGGCCCACCCAATTCCCCGGCTCGCGCCGGTGACGATCGCGCGCTTGCCCGTCAGTTGCAGGTCCATGCCGGTCCGATCCGTGATCTAGGTGCGAGGGCTCCAGTCTGCCACCTCTCCTGTGGCCGGGGTCGGGGAGACGAGCCCGTGCTCGGTAAGCCGGCGCTCCGCAACCGGATGTACTACGGTCGGTACCGGTTGCCAACCACAACCAGTTCTCCTCGTCCGCTTGGAGGCGACATGACGGGATTCGAACCGGCGGCGCGGCTGGCCGCGGGATTCAGCGACCCGAAGGCGCAGGCCCTGCCGTGGTCCGATGTCCTCACGGTGCTGGAGTCATCCGAGATGTTCTGGCTCTCGACGGTGCGCCGAGACGGCCGCCCGCACGTCACGCCGCTGCCCGCGATGTGGCTCGACGATCGGCTCCACTTCTGCACCGGCGCCGGCGAGCAGAAGGCGAGGAACCTCGAGACCAACCCCAACTGCGTCCTCACCACGGGCACCAACGCGTACCGCTCGGGCATCGACGTCACGGTCGAGGGCGCGGCCGAGCGGACCACGGATGCCGAAACCCTCGGCCGGCTCAGCCGACTCTGGCGGGACAAGCTCGACTGGGTGTTCGAGGTCGGCGACGGCATCTTCCTCGACGACACGGCAACGCATCCGGCGCTGGTCTTCGCCGTCGCGCCGGCGAAGGTGCTGGCGTTCACGAAAAACCCTTACAGCCAGACCCGCTACGTCTTCTGACGCCGCCGCGACCACCCCTCGGCCCCGCACGCGCTTTCGCGCGGGGCCGCTGACGCGTCTGGTGAACGGTTCGGATGGCCACGGGCGCACCTTCGCCGCCGCGGCCGGTTAGGGTCGGACCAGCAGCCAACGTGGAGGACCCGAGATGAGCGATCTGCCAGGCCTGTTGGGCGCGGCCATCCCCGTGCCCGCCTTCCCCGCCGACGAACTGGCCGCGCTGATCCGGCTGCAGGCGACGCTGGACGGCGAGATAGCGCCGGCGGCCGCGGCGGCGGACGCCGCCGGTCGCTACCCCACCGCCGCGGTGGCGGCCCTGAAGCGGTCCGGGATCCTCCACACTGGAGTCCCGAGGGAGTGTGGGGGGCTCAGCGCGTCGCACCGGCTCTCGCTGGAGGCGCAGGTGCGCATCGGCGTGGCCGATTCCTCGGTGGCCCAGATCTTCAAGGTGCACGACGAGCTGACCCGCGAAATCTTCGTCTACTGCCCCGACGCGCTGCGCCCGCTGCTCACCGACCGGATCCTGCGTGACGACGCGATCCTCGGCCTGGCCGTCGCGGAGGCGGGCCGGAAGGTCGACGACCCCTGGAGCACCATCGCCGCGCCCCGTCCGGACGGCTCGTTCACCATCAGCGGCACGAAGATCTACACCACCGGCGCGGCCGAGGCCGACCTGATCGCGGTCTGGGCGTTCAACCCGCAGGCACCGGGGGCCACCGACAACCCGCTGCTGGGGCTCCAGCTCAATCTCGTGCCGCCCACCGCGGACGGGGTGCGCGTCCACCGCGACTGGGACATGCTGGGCCAGCGCGCCACCGACTCCGGCACCATCACCTTCGAGGCGGTCGACACCGATGCGGCGCTGTGCGCCAGCGTGCCCGGCCGCGCCCCGCTGCCGCAGAACGCGGTGCGGTACCAGGCGGGGTTCGCCGCGGTCCTGGTCGGCATCGGCATCGGCGCGCTGCGGGCGGCGGTGCCGTTCGTCGCCCAGCGGGCCCGCCCCTGGCCCTCGGCCGGCGTGGACAGCGCGGCCGACGACCCGATGGTGCGGCGGCTGACCGGGGAGCTGGTCAGCGGCCTGGCCGCCGCGTACAGCCTCACGCTGGCCACCGGCGACCTGCTCGACGCGTACGAGCGCGGCGAGCTGACCCGCACCGAGCTGGCCGTGCCGATCTACGCCGCCAAGGCGGCCGCCACCCGCGCCGCGCTCGCCACGACCAGCGAGCTGTACGCGCTGATGGGCGCGAGCGCGGCCCGCGCGGGGACCGGCTTCGATCGGCACTGGCGCAATGCGCGCACGCTGTCCCTGCACGACCCGGTCGACTGGAAGCACGCCGAGATCGGCGCGCACGTGCTCACCGGCTGGGAGCCACCCCCCGGGATCTACACGTGAGCGCTGCGGATTAGCGTCCACGCCGTCGGACGTGTTGTCGACGAATTCGTGAACGAACCGGTGGCGTTCGGCTTCCGACAGGCGCGCAACGCGACGCGTGAGCTTCATCTCCTGGGCACCCAATCTTCGTTTCGCCACCCGCGACCCGCCAATCTCCAGCCGGTAAGGGTGCGAATTTCGCGCTCCGACCCGCGTCCGCGGCCCGCTGGCGGCGCCGATTCGGCCGGAAGCGCGACTGTCAATTGTGGATGGTCATAGTTTGTCGTGACCCCGGCGGATACCGGTGAGGATGGCGGATACCCAGCCGTAGCGCGGGTCTCGACTGTTTGCCATTGGATGGCACAATGCTCGGCCGGAGGTCTGAGGAGCTCATGGATATGTCTGGCAAGGTTTTCCTCGTTGTCGTCGTCGGCCTGGTGTGCCTGGTCGCGGTGCTGCTCATCGTGTGGGGCGCGACGTCCTACAACAAGCTGGTGCGTCAGCGCAATCAGGTCGACGCGGCCTGGGCGCAGATTGACGTGCAACTCAGGCGGCGGTATGACCTGATACCAAATCTGGTCGAGACGGTTAAGGGGTACGCGGCGCACGAGCGGGGCACTCTGGACGCCGTGGTACAAGCCCGTAATTCGGCGATCGCCGCCACCACGGCGGAACCGGCGGCCCGGGCTCAGGTCGAGAACGCGCTCACCCAGGCCGTGGGGCGGCTCTTCGCTCTCGCCGAGTCGTACCCGACGCTGAAGGCGAGCGCGAACTTCCTCGGTCTGCAGACCGAGTTGGGCGGTACCGAGGACAAGATCGCGTACGCTCGGCAGTTCTACAACAGCGCCGTGCAGACGTACAACACCTCGATCCAGTCGATCCCCACCAATGTCATCGCCGGCATCGGAGGCTTCCGTGGCCGGGAGCTCTTCCAGGCCGCGGAAGGGGAGCGCGGCCCGGTCGCGGTGCGGTTCTAGGGATGAGCGCGTCGCTGTTCCTCGCCGCCGGTCTGGCAATCGTCTCGGTGGGTGTGTGGGGCGTGGCGTACCTGTTGGCTCTGCTGGCCACCCGGCCGGCGCACCCCGAGCCGGCACCGTCCACGCAGGACCTCGGCCCCGAGCCACCCGCCGTGGCCAGCCTGCTGGCCTGTGGCTGGGTGCTGACCGAGGACGCGGCCGAGGCCACGTTGATCGACTTGGCGGCCAGGCATTACCTGGAGTTCCGTCAGCCCGGCAACGATCCCCGGCAGACCACCGTGCACGTGCGTGATCCGAGGCCGGCCGGGCTCAACCGGTACGAACAGATGATTTTCGACCGGGTGACCTCGCTCGCCACCGGTGGGGTGGTGCCGCTGACCGCCCTGACGTTCCGCGACCCGGCCCAGGCGAAGGGGTTCCGCAAGCGGGTGGAGGCGGCCGTCATCGCCGACTGCCGGAAGCGCGGGCTGTCCCGGCGTCGGTTCGGACCGGCGGCGCTGGCCGTCCTCAACGTGCTGGCGGTGGTGTGCGGGTTCGGCCTTGCCGCGGCGGTGATGCTGATGCCCGACTCGAAGAACGCGCACCCGTCCGTGTCGGTGGCGGCGGGGGCGTGGCTGTTCGGCGCGGCGGTGCTCGTCGGCATCGGCAACCGGCCGATCGGCGAGCGGGACACCCCGGCCGGGCTGGCGGCCTGCGCGCGCTGGCTGGGCGTGAAGACCTGGCTGCGCAACACGGAGGAGTTCGCCAACCTGCCGCCGGCCGCGGTCACGGTGTGGGACCGGTACCTGGCCTACGGCGCGGCGCTGGGCGCGACCCGGCTCGCCAGCGGGGTGATCGACCTCGGCATGGGCAACCGGCGCCGGGTCTGGTCCTCCTTCGGTGGCACCTGGCACCAGTTACGGGTGCGTTACCCCAACTTCTGGCCCCGGTACGGCAGGACGGCCCGTTACTTCATCATCGAGGGCCTCCTGGTCATGCTGGGCGGCGTGCTGTTCGTCCGCATCCCCGGCGGGGGCGTCATCCTCCTGGCGGGGGTGCTCCTGCTCTGCTTCGGCCTGTACGTCCTGGCGCGGGCAATCGTCGACGTGGCCAGTCCCGTCACGCTGACCGGGCAGGTGCTCTGGCGCGAGAAGTGGCGGACGAAGTCGGGCAGCGACGACGAGGCCGTTCCGTGGCTGCACTACCTGGCCGTCGACGATGGCGCCGGGGACACCACCACCGCGTGGGGTGTGCCGAGCGAATGGGTCGACCGGTGCCGCGACGGCGACACGGTACGGATCTCGGTACGCCGCTGGAGCCGGCGGGTGCTCAGCCTTGAGGTGGTGGCAGCCAGCCAGGTGCCGCCTCAGGAGGCGGCGAGCCCGGTCTCGGGGGGCACCGAGGCGCTGATCGCCGCCGAACTCGGCATCTCCACCATCCGCGGCGCCGGTGGGGCGCCGCTGCCCTCGCCCGAGCAGCTACTGACCGCCGACGAGGTGAGCCGGGCGGTGGGGGCACCGGTGACCATGCGGGGCATCAGCAACCCTGGTTCGAGGGCGATGTCGGCGGGCGCGGTGGTGTTCGAGGGTGCGGACCGGCGCGCGCTGGTGAGCCTGATCATGGCCGACGGGACGGCCGGCAAGGCAGCCATGATGTTGAACCGGCGTAACCCGCCACTGCCGGGGATAGGCGACGAGGCCTACGGCGGTGATCGCTCGGCGGTGGCGCGTAAGGACGGTGTCGTGGTCAGTCTGTCGACCCGCACCAGCCCCCACCCGGTCGATCCGCGCAACCTGCACTGGCTGCTGTCCGTCGCGATGACCAGGCTGTCGCCGACCCGCACCCCGCCGGGCGACGGGAACGCCGCCGGGCAGCGCGCCGTTCCCTGATCCCGACGCTTCGTCCCGGGCCTCGCGGCCCGGGACGCGGTCGTTCAGATCGCGCTCGCGATCGAGGGATGGCGGTGGCTCACCCGGTGCTGACCGGCAGCGTGGCATAGCCGCGCAGCACCAGGCGGTCACGCAGCTCGCCCGGGCCGGTCAGGCTCAGCCGGGGCAGCATGCTCAGCAGCAGCGGGAACGCGACCTGCGCCTCCAGCCGGGCCAGCGGGGCGCCGAGGCAGTAGTGGGCGCCGCCGCCGAACGATACCGGCGCGATGTTCGGACGATCCGGGTCGAACCGGTGCGGGTCGGGGTAACGCGCCGGGTCCCGGTTGGCCGAGCCGAGCAGCATCGTCATCGGCGCCCCGGCGGGCAGCCGGATTCCGTCACCGAGATCCAGCGGGCCGGTGGTGATCCGGCCGGAGATCTGTGCCGGCGAGTCGTACCGCAGAATCTCCTCGACGAACGCCGGCGCGAGCTCCGGGCTGGCGCGCAGCCGGTCCGCCTGCTCGGGATGCTCCAGCAGGATGCGGATGCCGGTGCCGAGCAGGTTGGTGGTGGTCTCGAAGCCGGCGATCAGCAACAGCACCAGGTTGGAGAGCAGTTCCTCGCCGGTCAGCCCGGCGCCGGCGGTGTCGTCGTGCACGGCGACGAGCGCGCTGGTCAGATCCTCCCGAGGGGCACGCCGGCGCTCTTCGATCAAGCCGGTGAAGTAGTCCTCGAGTTCGCGGCCGGCCACGTCGGCGAGCCGCATCTCCTCCTCCGTGCTGACCGGCTCCAGCACCACCGTCAGGTCGGCGGCCCGCTGCCGGAACCACAGCCGGTCCGACTCGGGGACGCCGAGCAGTGCGCAGATCACGCCGATCGGCAGCGGGTACGCGAACGCGCTGACGAAGTCGGTGCTGGTCGGCATCGCCTTGATCAGATCCTCGGCCTGGCCGGCGATGACGTCGCGCATCGCGGCCACCCGGCGGGCGGTGAAGGTGGCCGCCGCGGCGCGGCGTACCCGGGTGTGGTCCGGCGGGTTGCTGTGCAGCAGGGACCCCACGATCGAGGCGACGCCGCGGTTCTCCCGCCAGTCCGGCCAGAACTCGTCGTAGGCGGCGGCGTCGGCCAGGCGCAGGTTCGGGTCGCGCAGCAGCCGGGTGGTCAGCGCGTGGGTGGTGACGAACCAGCCGCGGTCGGCCGCCGGGAAGATCGGCGCGTGCGCCCGGATCACGTCGTAGGCCGGGTATGGATCGAGGCGTCCCTCCGCCTGGAACAGCGACGCGAGCGCGGTCTGGTAGTCCATCCTGATGCCTCCCCGTTTCGGACGGTTGCGATGTGTCCATCATGCCCGGCGCCGGCCAGCGGCCGGATCGGCGGTCGCGGACGGCGGGGGGACCTCGCGAGCGGCCCGGACATGCCGGGATGGACGAGCGCACGGGTCGGCGGGCCTCGGCGGCCCGACGACCACGGCCGCCGAGCGGGTTACCAGGGCACCACCCCGGCATCCTCGAAGAATCCGCCGGTCGGGCCGTCGTCGGGCAGGGTCGCGAGCCGGATCGCGATCGCCGCGCCCTGCTCGGGGGTGCGCACGCCGCGGAACCCGTTGAGGTCGGTCGCGGTGTAGCCCGGGCAGCCGGCGTTGATCAGGATGTTCGTGCCGCGCAGCTCCTTCGCGTACTGGATGGTGACGGCGTTGAGGAACGTCTTCGACGGCGCGTACGCGGCCGACAGCGGGCCGGTCGCCAGCTCGGCGGCGGGGCCGGTCTGCCGGGTCAGCGAACCGACGGCGCTCGACATGTTCACGATTCGCGGCGACGGCGAGCGGCGCAGCAGCGGCAGCATCGCGTTGGTGACCCGGATGACGCCGATCACGTTGGTCTCCACCGCTGTCCGTACGGTCTCGGGATCGACCGTGGTGGGCTCCTGCGGCCTGCCACCGATCACCCCGGCGTTGTTGACGAGCACGTCGAGTCGGCCGGCGCGCTGCTCGAACAGCGCGGCGGCCGTGGCCACGCTCGCGTCGTCGGTCACGTCGAGCGGCACGCCGAACGCGTCGACGCCGGCCGCGCGCAGCTTCTCCACGGCGGTCTGGCGCCGCCCCTCATCCCGGGCGCCGACGCCCACGCTCCAGCCGAGGGCGCCCAGGCCGGCCGCGATCTCGTACCCGATTCCCTTGTTCGCGCCGGTGACCAGCGCGATAGTCCGTTCGCTCATGCGGTCGATCCTGTCGGCGCGCGGGCGTGCGCTCCAACACCGTTTGGGTAGGCAGCGATACCTGGCCGGTATCGATGCGGGCCGGCCGCCTCGCGGCGACCGCCTCCCGTGCGCCGGGCTTGGTCACGCGCCACCGCGCCGCTGCCCCGGTACCGTGATGGCATGGAGACTCGGGAGCTGCGGTACTTCATCGCTGTCGCCGAGGAACTGCACTTCGGGCGGGCCGCCCAGCGGCTCGGCATCGCGCAGCCGCCGCTGTCCCGCGCGATCCGGCAGCTCGAACGGCGGCTCGGGGTGACGCTGCTGGAGCGCACCAGCCGGACGTGCGCGCTGACCGAGGCCGGCTCGGTGCTGCTGGTCGAGGGCCGGGCGGCCCTCGACGCGGTCGACGCCGCCGACCGCCGCACCCGCCGTGCCGCCCTCGCCGAGACCGGCCACCCGGGACTGGCCCTGGCCACCAAGGCCGGGGCGACCAGCGAACTGCTGTCGAAGCTGCTCGACGCGTACGCCGCCGAACCCGGCGCGGTCACCGTCGACGTGCTGCTGTGCGGCATCGGCGAGCAGGAGCGGCTGCTGCGCGACGGTCGGGCCGACGTGGCGCTGCTGCACCGGCCGTTCGACTCGACCGCCGGTTTCGACACCGAGGAACTGCTCACGGAGGAGCAGGTCGCGGTCCTGCCGGCCGGGCACGCGCTCACCGGCCGGGCGCACCTCCGGATGGCCGATCTCACGGCGCTGCCCGGCCTGCCGATGCCACGCTGGCCCGCGCCCGACGGCACGTACCCGGACGGCCCCGGCCCGCAGGCTCGAGACACCGCTCAGCTGTACCAGCTGATCGCGCTGGGCCGGGCCTGCGCGGTGCTGCCCGAGTCGTGCCGGGCTCACCTACGCCGCGACCTGGCCGCCGTACCGGTGCTGGACGCGCCGGCGGTGACGACGGTCATCGCCTGGCCGCCGCACAGTCGATCCCGGGCCCTCGCCGGGCTGGTCCGGGCCGCCACCCGCCTATAGCCGGAAGATCGCCAGGACGAATCGCTTGGCCCATCCGCCAATGTCATCGCAGATGTGTCCGATGACCTTCGGTCCCTTGGCCTGCGTCAAGCCGCCGGGACGCTCAAGGCAGGAAGTCCAGCAGCTGACGGACGGTCTGTTCGGGGGCCTCCTCCGGAATGAAGTGACCGACGGGCACCGGGCCCCCGCGGACGTCGTCGGCCCATTCCCGCCAGATCGCGAGCGGGTCCTCGTACAGCTTCGCGACCGAACCCCGCTGCGCCCACAGGAACAGCACCGGACAGTCGATCTTCCGGTTGGCGTTGCGGTCGTCCTCGTCGTTCTGGACGTCCAGCGTCGCGGACGCCCGGAACTCTTCGCAGATCGCGTGCGCCGTGGCGGGGTCGCTGAACTGCTTGACGTACGCGGCGCGTATTTCGGGCGGGAACGCGTCCTTGACCTCGGGCCAACTGTCGAGCATGTAATCGACCAGCACGGTGGGGTTCGCGCCGATGAACCGTTCCGGGACCGGCTCCGGTGCGGCCAGGAACGACCAGACCCAGTAGGCGAGGTTGAATTCGCGGCCGGCCCTCCGGTACGCCTCCGCCACGGGGATGACGTCCATGACGGCGAGCCTGGTCACCGCGTCCGGGTGGTCGAGTGCCAGCCGGTAGCCGCAGCGCGCGCCGCGGTCGTGGGAGACGACGCTGAACCGCTCGTAGCCCAGCTGCCGCATGACCTCGACCTGGTCGCGGGCGATCGCCCGCATGCTGTAGGGCTCGTGGTCGGGGGTGCTGGGCGGCTTGCCGCTGTCTCCCCAGCCGCGCAGGTCGGTGGCGATCACGGTGTAGTGCTCGGCGAGCCTGGGCGCCACGCGGTGCCACATGAGGTGCGTCTCGGGGATGCCGTGCAGCAGCAGCACCGGTGGCCCGGAGCCGCCACGGCGCGCGTGGATGGTCGTTGCCGACGTGGAGACGTCCAGCTCATCGAATCCGTCGAACACGGGCCACCAACCTCTCCCCATCGTTCGGGGGTAACGGCGCCAGGGTAACCGTGTGTCATCGCCGGTAACGGAGTGTCGCCGAAGTGGCGAACGGGGTCCGGTTGGCGGTGGGTCGCTCGACCGCGCCGCGCCGCGCCTGCCGACGCCGCGCCTGCTATCGGCGGGCGGCCGTGCCTACCGGCGGGTGGCCACCGCCTGCCGCCCGTTCGCGGAGGCGCTTCCGTCGCCGTCCGCGCCGGTCGGGTCGCGCCTCGCCGAGAGCCCCGCGCTGGCCAGGCACAGCGCCGCCACCCCGGACAGCAGCCACCGGTACGAGGCGAGGTGCGACAGCTCCGAGAGCAGGACGGGCAGCGCGAATCCCAGGTAGGTCAGCGAGTAGTAGATGCCGGTCAGCGTCGCGAGACTGCGCGGCTCGGCGATGGCCTGCACCTCGACGAGGCCGGAGACGATGCAGATCCCGTACCCGAGGCCGAACAGCACGGCGGCCAGCACCGTCACCGCCGGGGACAGCACGGTGGCGTCGACGGCCAGCAGCACGGTCGCCGCCGCGATGAGGATGAGCCCGACGAGGGCAGGGCGGCCACCCGTGCGCCGCGCGAGGAGCGGGGCGAACGGTTGCACGCCGGCCCCGCAGCACAGCGCGACGACGGCCAGCAGCGCGGCGAACGCGACGTGATCGGCGCCGACCCGGGTCGACACCAGTGCCGGGGCGACCACGAACGCCAGGGCCGGCGCGGAGAAGACCCAGGGCGCCATCGGTACGACACGGGTGAGGAACCGCTGGCGGCCGGCCCTCGGTACGCGCAGGTCCGCCAGCAGCGGCCGGGAGTCGCCGGTGCCGGTGCGGGTCTCGACGGCCCGCAGCAGCGCCGGCAGCGCCGCCAGGGACAGCGCGATGTGCAGCAGGTACGGCGTCAAGGTGGGTGCCGGGCCCCACTGCGCGAGGGCGCCGGACACGCCGGCGCCCAGGCCGAAGCCGGCGGTCAGGGTGAGCGAGGCGCGGCGGGCCCGGCTGGCCGGGCCGGCGTCGTGCTGGGACAGCTCCTTGATCCAACTGGTGCCGACTACCATCGCGACGGCGACGCTCACCCCGCTGACCAGGCGGCCCAGGCACATCGACACCACGTGAGTGCTGCCGGTGCCGAGGATGACGCTGCCGAGGATGCCCAGGGCGAGCGCGGCGACCACCAGCCTCTTGCGGCCGTGCCGGTCCGACAGCGGTCCGGCGAGCAGGAATCCGGGTATCAGCCCCAGGACGTAACACGCGAAGAACAGGTTCACCTGCACCGAGCTGTACCCGTCGAGCTGGCGGTACATCAGCAGCAGCGGGGAGAAGTGGTTGCCGCCCCAGGCCGCCAGCAGGATGGCCGGGGCCGGCAGGCGCCAGGCGCCGCGGGCCAGCCGTGCGTTGCGCCGCGTCGCTCCGGCCGCGCCGGTGCTTCCCGGCCCGGTGCCGAGCTCACCCGGCGTGGTAAAGCCTGTCACCCGCGGATTATGCCCAGGCCGGCCGGTCGGTCGCCGTGACCGCCGCCACCGGGAGCCGACCCGTTGCCCCTTCGGCCCGTTGCTCCGCCGGCCCGCGGCTCCCGCCCGGCAACGCCGCGTCGATCGTGGATCATGGATGATGTTCACCTGATCGTCGCGAACTCGACCACGCCCACTGTCCCGCGCTGCTGGGATACTCGGCGGACGGAGCCGCGCAGCGACGAGACGGGTCACATGGGTGAGATCGGCGACGAGTCACCGGCGACGAGTGTGGGCGCCATCGCGCGGCCGGTGGTCTGCGTGGGCGCCGACCTGCCCTGCGAGGAGCTGGATCGACGCTTCCGGGCGGACCCGCGGCTGCCCTGTGTGGTGGTCCGCGCCGATGCCGGCGACATCGGGCTGGTGGCCCGGGAGTCGTTCGCACAGCTGATGTCCGGCCCGTTCGGGTACGGGCGGGCGCTGTGGGCGGGTACGCCGGTGGGTAGCGTCACCGACTGGCGCCCGCTCATCGTGGGGCCGGACGTCTCGGTGGTCGAGGTCTGCGAGCTGGTCCGGCGGCGCGACCGGAACCGGCGGTACGACGATGTCATCGTCGTGGACGCCGAACGGACCGTACGCCGGGTCTCGGCGGCCCGGCTGTTCGAGACGTTGGCGCACCTCATGGCCCGGCTCGCGATCACCGACCCGCTCAGCGGGCTGGTCAACCGGGCCCGGTTCCTTGAACTGTTGGACTCGGCCTGCCAGACGGCCGCCGGCGACCGGGTACTGGTCGCCTACCTCGACCTGGACCGGATGAAACAGGTCAACGACGCGTTGGGGCACAACGCCGGTGATCGCCTGATCGCGTCGGCGGCCCGCCGGCTGGCCGCCGTGGCCCTGCCCGGCGAGGTGGTGGCCCGGATCGGCGGCGACGAGTTCGCCGTGCTCGGCCGCCTGCCCGCCCGACTCGCGGTGGATGGCGTCGCGCGGGCGGTCGGCGAACGGTTCCGTGCCGCGCTCGCGAGGACCGACGCGACCCTGCCGGTCGCGGCGCACAGCCGGGCCAGCGTCGGCGTGGCGGTCAGCGGCGCCCGCGCGCACGGCCACACCCTGCTTACCGAGGCCGACATGGCCATGTACCAGGCCAAGCAGCACGGCGGGGACGGCGTCGCGGTGGTCGTCGGCGTGGGGGAGCAGCTGGACGCCCACCACCCGGGCGCCGGCCACGGGCTGACCCACGCGATCAGCGGTGGCGAACTCGTCCTGTATTACCAGCCGATCGTCGACCTGCGGGCCGGGCGGGTCAGCGGCGTGGAGGCGCTGGTGCGCTGGCGGCATCCGCGCCACGGTCTGCTCGGGCCGGACGCGTTTCTCGCCGACGCCGAGCGCGCCGACCAGATGCCCGCGCTCGACCGGTGGATCCTGGCCCAGGCATGCTCGGACGCCGCGTCCTGGCCGGCCACCCTGGGGGAGCTCGCCCCGACGTTCGTCAACGTCAACGTGTCCGTCGACACCCTGCGCGACGGCAACTTCGATGACCGCGTCGTGGCCGCGCTGGCCGCCACGGGGCTGCACCCTCGGCGGCTGTGCCTGGAACTGCCGGAGTCGGCCAACCTCGCGGTGCTCACCGAGGCGGTGCCCGTCCTGCGCCGGCTGCGCGACCTCGGCGTGGGTATCACGCTCGACGACATGGGGGCCGGCTCGTCAACCCTGCGCCATCTCTCGGTCCTGCCCATCACCGGCATCAAGATCGACAAGCTGTTCATCGGCGGCATGTTGCACAACCGCAGCGACCACGCGGTGGTCAAGCTGCTGACCGACCTGGGGCACAACCTCAATCTGGCGGTCACCGCCGAGGGCGTCGAGCAATCGGCTCAGCTCCAGTCGCTGCGCGCGATGAACGTGCCGCACGCCCAGGGCTTCCTGCTCAGCCCGCCCCGCCCCACCGACGACCTGGTCCGCCTGCTCGCCGGGCGCAGCGGGGTGCTCAGCGCCCGGTGAACCCGGGGCGCAGCGGGGTGCTCAGCGCCCGGTGAACCCGGCCCCGACCGGCAACCCTGCCCGGGTGGCCGGTCCGCTCGCCGTGACGAGCGGACCGGCCATCCGGTCAAGTGGCTCAGACCGCGGACGGCAGCTCGTCGAACTCGACGACCTGGCGCACCTCGACCTCGACCTCGTCGAACAGGTCGGCGTACCGCCGGGCGTACGCGACGGCCTCGGCCCGGTCCTTCGCGTTGACCAGAGCGAAACCGCCGATGACCTCCTTGGCCTCGGTGAACGGCCCGTCGGTCGTGGAGGTCCCCGCGCCCCGGGCCTTACGGACGAGCGCGCCCTTCTCGGACGGGTGGACGCCCTCGGCTGTGATCAAGGTCCCGTTGTCGATCGACTCCTGGATGAACGCACCCATCTTCTCGATGAACTCCGGGCTGGGGTTCCACGCCTCCGGGGCGCGCTCGTCGAGCCGGTGCATCATCAGAAACCGCATTGCTGCTCCCTAGCGTTCTCGGGCTGAGGTCCGGTCGTCTCCGGACCTGATGGCCAGCCGTCACCGGGGCGTCGAACGGCGACGCCCCGGTTCGACAATGCCCGCCGAACAATTTTCCGCGATCGTCGCCGGCGCGAGCGAGCTTTGGCGAATGGTGGGTAGATGTCCGAGTCTGTCCGTCAGGCCTGCCAGTTGACGCCGACGCCCTTCGACTCCTCGAAGACCAGCCAGGTGCGGGTGGACCGGACGCCCGGAATGCTGTTCAGGCGCTCCAGCACCACGCTGCGCAGCGCGACGTTGTCGGGCGCCTGCACCGACACCAGGACGTCATAGTCGCCGCCCACGAGCGCGATGTGGTCGACGTAGGGCACTTCGCGTAACTTCTCCGCTACGGAACGCCACGCGCTCTGGTCGATCGTCAGGTTGATGAAGGCGGCCGTGGACAGTCCGACGCGCGACGGGTCCAGCACCGCGGTGAACCCGGTGATGGCACCCTCCTCGACCAGGCGCCCCACCCGCGAGTACGCGTTGGCACGCGAGATGTGCACCTTGTCGGCAAGCGCCCGGATCGACATCCGGCCGTCCCGGACCAGCTCACCGATGATGGCCCGGTCGACGTCGTCCAGGCGGACGGCCAAACGTCCCGACTCCGGACTCGTCACAGGGTCGCCGCCATGCACGTGTTCCTCCCGACCGCCATCCGCCAGCAATTCGTCTCGTCATTGAGCCTGCCATTGAACGCATGATCCGGCTAGCCCACGATCTCCGTATCACCTGTCCAAGGAGGGCGATCTCAACGATGCCTGGGCAGCCGCCTCGCGAGGCCATCCAGAACCTGCTTCCGGCCCCCGAACCCGTGCGCTTCGTCAACGAGGACGGCTCGGCCGCCCCGCCGCCGGAGGGGTACCGGCGCCCCGCGGACGACCTGCTCCGCGAGGCGTACCGGCGGATGGTGCTGGGCCGGCGGTTCGACGCCCAGGCCACGACGCTGACCAGGCAGGGGCAGCTGGCGGTCTACCCGTCCAGCCGCGGCCAGGACGCCTGCCAGATCGGCGCGGTCCTGGCGCTGCGCGACGACGACTGGCTGTTCCCGACCTACCGGGACTCGATGGCCCTGGTATCCCGGGGAATCGACCCGGTCGAGGTGCTCACCCTGCTGCGCGGCGACTGGCACTGTGGCTACGACCCGCACGCCGTGCACACCGCCCCGCAGTGCACCCCGCTGGCGACCCAGACGCTGCATGCCGCCGGGATGGCCGAGGCGCTGCGGCGCCGGGGCGAGGACGGCGTGGCGCTGGCCATGGTGGGCGACGGCGGCACCAGCGAGGGCGACTTCCACGAGGCGCTCAACTTCTCCGCCGTCTTCCGCTCTCCGGTGGTGTACTTCGTCCAGAACAACCAGTACGCCATCAGCGTCCCGCTGGCCCAGCAGACCGCGGCCCCGGCGCTGGCCTTCAAGGGCATCGGCTACGGGATCCGCTCGCAACAGGTGGACGGCAACGACCTGGTGGCCGTGCTGTCGGTGCTCGCCGACGCGGTCGAGTACGCCCGCGGCGGCCACGGCCCGGTCCTGGTCGAGGCGCACACGTACCGGATGGACGCGCACACCAACGCCGACGACGCCACCCGCTACCGGGACGACGAGGAGGTCGAGCGCTGGCGCGCGGCCGACCCCGTGGCGCGCCTGGAGACCCTGCTGCTCACCGAGGGGCTGCTGGACGCGGGGCAGATCTCCACCATCCGGGACGAGGCGGAGCAGTTCGCGGCGGCGCTGCGCACGCGGATGAACGCCGAGGCCCCGGTGGTGGCGCTGGAGCTGTTCGATCACGTGTTCGCCGAACCCACACCGCAGCTGCGCGAACAACGGGCCCGGCTCGCGGCCGAACTCGCCGCCGCGCCGGCCACCCAGGAAGGGCACTGAGATGGCGACGATGACGATGGCGCAGGCCCTGAACCGGGCGCTGCGCGACGCCCTGACCGCCGACGAGCAGGTGCTGATCTTCGGTGAGGACGTGGGGGCGCTCGGCGGGGTCTTCCGCATCACCGACGGACTGACCCGCGACTTCGGCCGCGAGCGCTGCTTCGACACCCCGCTGGCCGAGGCCGGGATCGTCGGTCTGGCCGTGGGCCTGGCCATGGGCGGATTCCGGCCGGTGGTCGAGATGCAGTTCGACGCGTTCGCGTACCCCGCGTTCGAGCAGATCACCTCGCACGTGGCCAAGCTGCGCAACCGTACCCGCGGACGGGTGTCGCTGCCGATGGTGATCCGGGTACCGTTCGCCGGCGGGATCGGCGGCGTCGAGCACCACTGCGACTCCAGCGAGGCGTACTACGCGCACACGCCGGGCCTCAAGGTGCTGACCCCGGCCACCGTCGAGGACGCCTACTGGCTGCTCCGCGACGCGATCGACGACCCGGACCCGGTGGTGTTCATGGAGCCGAAGCGGCGCTACTGGTCGAAGGCGGAGGTGGACCTGACCCGGCGCCGGCCCGCCCCGCTCGGCCGGGCCGAGGTGGTGCGCACCGGCCGCGACGTCACCCTGGTCGCGTACGGGCCGTCGGTTCCCGTGGCGCTGGAGGCCGCCGAGGCGGCGGAGGAGGACGGCATCAGCATCGAGGTGGTCGACCTGCGGTCGATCGTCCCGTTCGACGACGCCACCGTCACCGAGTCCGTCCGGCGCACCGGGCGCTGCGTGGTCGTCCAGGAGGCACAGGGCTTCGCGGGGGTGGGCGCCGAGATCGCCGCCCGGATCCAGGAGCGGGCCTTCCACTCGCTGGCCGCGCCGGTGCTGCGCGTCGCCGGCTTCGACATCCCGTACCCGCCGCCGAAACTGGAGCACGCGCACCTGCCCAGCGTCGAGCGCATCCTCGACGCCGTCGACCGGCTGCAGTTCGATGACGAGCCCGACGAGCTCTATCTCACCGGCGGTCGGGCGTGACCGGCGGGGCCGCCCGCCAGGTCTTCCGCCTGCCGGACCTGGGAGAGGGCCTGACCGAGGCGGAGGTCATCGAGTGGCGGGTCGCGATCGGCGACCGCGTACAGGTCGACCAGATAGTGGTCGAGGTGGAGACGGCGAAGGCAGCGGTGGAGGTACCGGTGCCGGTCGCCGGGACCGTGCTGGAACTGCACGCCGTCGCCGGGGGCGTGGTCGATGTCGGCGCGCCACTGATCTCGGTCGGAGCCGACGGGCCCGACGGGTCCGGGCCCGACGGCTCTGGGCCCGACGCCTCCGGGCACCCGGCGGCCGAGCGGTACCGCCAGGAGGAGCAGGCGGGTTCGGGCAACGTCCTCGTCGGGTACGGGACCGCGAAGCTGCCGGCGCCCCGGCGGCGGGTACGTGGCGGTACCCCGGGCCGGGCCGCGCAGCCCGCGCCGGCGGTCACGCCGACCGTCGCGCCGGAGGCCCGCGACGAGACGCACGCGATCCGCGTCATCTCGCCCCTGGTACGCCGCCTCGCCCGCGACCACGGCCTCGAGTTGGCGAGCATTCCCACCACCGAGCCCGACGGCGTCATCCGGCGGCGCGACGTGGAGGCGGCCCTCGCCCGCCAGCCGGGCCTCACCGCCCAGCCGAGCCTCACCGCCCAGCCGGGCCTCACCGCCCAGCCGAGCCTCACCGCCCAGCCGGGCCTCACCGCCCAGCCGGGCCCTGTCGCCCAGCCGAGCCGGTCGCAGCCGGGCACGGGGACCGCTGACCAGCTCGATGCCGAGCGCATCCCGCTGCGTGGAGTGCGCCGCGCCATGACCGAGAAGCTCGTGCGCAGCCGGGCCGAGATTCCCGACGCGACGACCTGGGTCGACGTGGACGCCACCGGGCTGCTGGCGGCCCGGGACGCGCTGGCCGCGGCGCCCCGGCGGATCGGGGTGCTCGCGCTGCTGGCCCGGATCGTGGTCGCCGGGCTGCGCCGCTTCCCGGAACTCAACTCGAGCGTCGACACGGCGCGCAACGAGATCGTGCGGTACCGCCACATCAACCTCGGGTTCGCCGCGCAGACCGACCGTGGCCTGATGGTGCCCGTCGTGCGTGGGGCGCACGCGATGACCACCACGGAGATCTCGGACGAGATCGCCCGGCTGACCGAGCTGGCCCGTGCCGGGCACCTCGCGCCCGAGGCGCTGGGTGGCGGCACGTTCACCCTCAACAATTACGGCGTCTTCGGCGTCGACGGCTCCACGCCGATCATCAACCATCCGGAGGCGGCGATCCTGGGCATCGGACGGATCGCGGACAAGCCGTGGGTGGTCGACGGCGAACTGCGGGTCCGCAAGGTCACCCAGCTGTCGCTGAGCTTCGACCACCGGGTCTGCGACGGTGGCGCCGCGGGCGGGTTCCTGCGCTACGTCGCCGACTGCGTCGAGAACCCGTACGCCCTGCTCGCACACGTGTGAGCAGGGCGGGTGCCCACGCGCGGAGTTCAGTCCTGTTGGTCGGGCTGGGTGAGCACGACGGGGCCGTCTTCGGTGATGGCCACCGTGTGCTCGTGGTGCGCCGTGCGCGCGTGATTGCTGCTGCGCAGGGTCCAACCGTCGGGGTCGACGACGAAGCTGCTGGTCCCGTTCATGACCCACGGCTCGAGGGCGAGCACGAGCCCCGGCTGCAACCGGTATCCCCGGCCCGGTCGGCCGGCGTTGGGCACGTGCGGATCCTGATGCATCGTGCGGCCCACGCCATGGCCGCCGAAGTCGGTGTTGACGGTGTAGCCGGCGGCGGTGAGCGCGCCGCCGATGGCGGCCGACAGGTCCCCGATGCGATGGTCCGGGGTGCACAGCTGGATGGCGGCGTGCAGGGCGGCCTGGGTGGTGTCGATGAGCCGCTGGTCGGCCGGGTCGGTGGTGTCGCCGACGATGAAGGAGATGGCGCTGTCGGCGACCCAGCCGTCGACCGACGCCGCGAAGTCGAGGCTGAGCAGGTCCCCGTCGCGCAGGACGTAGTCGTGGGGCAGCCCGTGCAGCACCGCGTCGTTGACGGACGTGCAGATCACCTTTCCGAAGGGGCCCCGACCGAAGGAGGGGGCGTAGTCCACGTAGCAGGAGACGGCGTTGCGGCGCCGGATGAGTTCGCTGACCCAGGCGTCGATCTCGAGCAGATTCACGCCCGGCTCGACGCGGCCCCGCAGCTGCTGGAGCACCTCGGCGACGAAGCGACCGGCGGGTCGCATCTGGTCGATCTGGCGAGGTGAGAGCAGTTCAATCACTCCGGTCCCCTTCCACGGCACCCAGCCGTTTCGGATAAGAATAACGGTATTACTATACGGGGATGGTAAGGGAACCCCTGACGGAGCAGGAGATCGCCCAGGGCCATCGCATCGGTGCCCTGCTGCGTGCCGCGCGCGGTGCCCGCACGCTCGGTGCCGTCGCCCGGGAGGCCGGGCTCTCCGTGGAGACTCTGCGCAAAATCGAGACGGGTCGGATCCCCACGCCGTCATTCGTCACGGTCGCCGCGCTGGCCGACGAGCTGCGATTGTCGCTGGACGAGATCTGGCGCATCGCCCGGGAGGAGTCGGCCCCCGGGCGGGATGCCGCGGCCTCCTGAGCCCGGCCCTTCTGAGCACCGCCCTTCTGAGCACCGCCCTTCTGGGGCCGGCCGACCGCCATCCTGGCCGGTCGGCCTCGTCGCCGTGCGCTCTTGCACGATGTTCAAGTCGTGGCGTAGCCTCACTTGCACAGCGTTCAAGTCTTGAATGGGGAGGCCATGATGTTGCAGGAGTTTGTCCGGGAGCGGGCCAGCGAGCTAGGAATTCCCGGCGTCGCGGTCGGGGTGTGGGCGAACGGCACGGAGAGCTTCGCCTGCCACGGGGTGACCAGCCTGGACAATCCCCTGCCCGTCGACCCGGACACGCTCTACGAGATCGGCTCGGTCACGAAGACCTTCACGGCGACCGCGCTGATGTGCCTGGTCGCCCAGGGGCAGGTCGAGCTCGACGCGCCCGTACGCCGCTACCTTCCGGGACTGCGGCTCGCCGACGAGCGGGTCGCGGCCGAGATCACCGTTCTCCACCTGCTCAACCACACCGCGGGCCTGGACTGGGCACTGCTGGAAGACACCGGTGCCGGCGACGATGCCCTGGCCGCCCATGTGGCCAGGCTGGCCGAGCTGAAACTGATCGGGTCGCCCGGCGCCCGCGCCTCCTACAGCCAGGCCGGGTACAACCTGGCCGGGCGGATCATCGAGACGGTCACCGACCTGACCTACGAAGACGCCGTCGCCTCGCTGTTGTTGCGGCCGGTCGGGCTGGAGCACAGCTTCTTCCTCGACGCCGAGGTGATGACCCGGCGATTCGCCGTGGGCCACAACCCCGGGCCGGACGGTGAGCTGGCCGTGGCGCGGCAGTGGCGGCGCTGGCGCGGCAACAACCCCGGCGGGGGACTGGTGTCCTCGGTGCGCGACCAGCTGCGGTGGGCGCGGTTCCATCTCGGTGACGGGCGCTCCGCGAGCGGACAGCCCGTCCTGCCCGCCGACGTACTGCGCCTCATGAGGGAGCCCACGGTGGCGCTGCGTGGCACCACGCTCGGCGACGCCCTCGGCATCTGCTGGTTCCTGCGCGACGTGGACGGGGTTCGCTCCGCCGGTCACGGCGGATCGGCCCACGGCCAGTTCGCCGAGCTACTCACGGTGCCGGAACGCGACTTCGCCGTGGTGTCCCTGTCCAACGCCGGCCCCGACGGCATCCCCTTCAACCAGGCCGCCGTCCGCTGGGCGCTGGAGCACTACCTGGGCGTGGTGGATCGGGACCCGGAGCCGCTGCCGCACGACCCGGGTCGTGCCCGGGAGTTCGCCGGTACCTACGAGAACGACGCCATGCGGTTTGTCATCGCCACGGGCGAGACGGGAATGACGCTCGAAGTCGGGATCAAGCCCGAGATCCGGGCCGGCCTGACCAACGAGGCGCCCCCGGACTACCCGCCGGTCGCCCTCGGCCTGCTGCCCGGCGGCGGCGACGAGTACATCCTGATCGAGGGTGGCATGAAGGGGCAGCGCGGCTTCTTCACCCGCGACGCGAGCGGTGCGGTCGTGGGGGTCGATCTCGCCGGCCGGATCGCGACCCGGGTCCTCACGCGGTGACGTCGATCGGCGCGTGGCCGCCCCGGCATCGACGGTAGGCACGCGCCAGATCACCGCCCGATTACGGTCATATCCTCATCAATCACACCTGATATCTGTCACCTCTTTCGTCGTTTCCCAGCGAAGACCGGCACGGGCCGCCCAGAATCGTCCGCGAACTGGCCTCACAACGAGATCGCAACGAGATCGCGAGGTGCCCGTGCCACGCTGGTCCGTCCCCCCGAGCCTCGGCCCGCTCCTGGGTGTCGTGCTGCTCGGCGTTCTGACGCTCGATCCGACTCCCGCGGCGGCGAGGGTCGCCGACGCCACCGATGCCGCGGCGGTGGCCGGCGCGCCAAGCGCGAAGGGCGCGCACTCGCCCCGGTCGCACCGGCGCGTGACGCCCGCGCCGCACAGGCATGCGATGCCCGCGTCGCATGGGCACGCGACGCCCGCGCCGCGTGGGCATGCGACGCCCGCGCCGCGTGGGCACGTGACGCCCGCGCCCCATGGGCACGTGACGCCCCCGCCGCGTGGGCGCGCGACGCCCGGGCCCACCCGTGCGCCGGCACCGACGGCCCCACCGATCCCGCGCGGACCGGTCCTGTCCGCGCCCGTCATCGGTCACCGGCCGCATCGCCCGCAGCGGACGCTGATGGTGACGGTGTCCGCGAGCAATGCCCTGCTGAACTCCGCGTACTGGCGCGGTGCGGGTACCACCTCGTTCGCGTTCACGGTCCGCAACACGGGCAGCGTGGCCGCGGCGGTACGGGTCGACTACACCGTTCCGGACGGGGTGAGCGACGCGGCGACCGGTGCCTGCGCGCACGGCCACTGCTCGGTGCCGTCCGTCGCACCGGACGCGTCGCTCACCCTGCCGGTCGCCATCGTGGTGTCCCCGGACGCCTGGCGGCACCCGCCGCTGGTCGGGCGGTTCACCGTCACCGCGAGAGCGGCCGGCGCGAAGGTCGGGGACGCCAGGGGGACCTGGGGCACCTGGGGTGTGCTGTTCCCGTCCGGTCCGCCCGCCGCCGGCATCGACCTGCGCGTCGACGACGTCACCCTCGGCGCCCAGCCCGACGTTCCGGGCCGGCTGCGCATCAGCCTGACCAACACCGGCGCCCTGCCGGCCGCGGCGGCGCTGGATGTGGTGCTGCCGCGCGGGGTCGGTACCGGTCCGTTGCCCGTGGACTGTGCGCGCCAGCGATCGCCGGATCCGGCGGCCGCGCGGTGCCTGCCCGGTACCCTGGCGCCCGCCGAACAGAAGTCGATCGTCGTACCGCTGACCGTGGACGCCGCCGCCCGCGCCGACACGCCACTGACCGGCCTGGTTCGCGCCACCCTCACGGCGACCGGCCAGCCGGCCCGGACCGCCCAGGAGCCGTACCAGGTACTCGTTCCGGTGAGCCTGTCCGGCGTCACCGCGCAGGCCGTCGCGCCGGTCGTGTCCGTCCTGCCGCCACTCGGTGGCGGGGCCACCACCCTCGATGCGGGCGATGCCATGGCGTGGCCGCTTGTCGCGGGCGGCACCGCCGTACTGATCGGCCTGATCTGGGGCCTGATGCTCAGGCGTCGCGGCCGGCCCGATAGCGGGGCGCTGGCCGCGACGCCCACCGCGACGCACCCCGCGGCGCCCATCGCGATGCCGGCCGGTTGGGCCGGGCCGGCCCGGGTGGTCGCCCGCCCCGGCCGCCGGGGAGGCGGTGGCGCGCGGCCGTCGGAGGCCGAGACGGTGCTGATGCCCGCGCTGCGCGGGGAGGTCCGGCCGGATCGTCCCGGGCTGCCGGCGCCCGTGGGGCCCGTCGCCGGAGGTCCGCCGGAGGGCGCGGTGGATCCGGCGGAGATGATCGCGGAGCTCGCCGCGGTGGCGGCGGAACTGGCCGAGGTGGCCGCGCTCCTCGGTGGGGAGGGGAGCGGGCGCGGCGATCGCACGCAGGTCGTGGACGATCGTTCGAGTGCACTCGAACCATGACAGCCCTGCCGCAGCCCACCCGGGAGCAGTTGGACCTTCCGAGTGTCCTCGAGGCGCTGTCGAACCCGATTCGACTGCGGGTGGTGGCCCGCCTGGCGGTCGGGGGTGCCTACCAGTACAGCTGCGGTGAGCTGCTGTCGGACGTGCCCAAGTCCACCGCTACCCACCACTGGCGCAGCCTGCGCGAGAGCGGTGTGGTGGGGGTGCGGCGCAACGGCCGGTACCTGCGGGCCTGCCGACCGAGAGCGGCTACACCTACGGGTTCGCGGCACTCGGCGGCGTCTGCCTCGTCGCCGCGCTGGCCGCACTGCTGGTGCCGCGCCACCATCAGCACGCCGAGCACGCCGGCACGCCGAGCACGCCGGCACGCCGGGCACGCCGGGCACGCCGGGCACGCCGGGCACGCTGTGGCGACGCCCGACGAATGGCCGCCCGCGCAGGCGGCCGGCGCCGCGGTCCGCGGCTAACAGAGGAGACTGACCCTGGCGGGCCGGTTCACTCGGCGGGACCGGCCAGCGCCTCGGGTGGTTCGACGCCGATCAGCCTGAGGAGGTTGGCCACCTTGCGATCGAGGCCGACGCCAACCTCGGTGATCTGCGCGATGCCGAACCCGCCGAACGCGACGCTCGGCTGGTCCAGGGTGAAGATGGCGCAGTCGTTGTCGTCGCTGTGCACCAGGATGCGCAGCGGCGCGTAGAGCATGGACGCCGGGTGGTAGCGGAACATGCTCTCGGCGGTCACCGGATTGCCCAACAGGTACTCGGTGGATTTTGTCTGGTGCCCGGCGATCGCCATGACCGCTGTCGCTTCGACCTTTCCAAAGATCATCAGCTCGTTCGGGGCATTGGCCGCCACCGCCGCCTGGAAATCGTGCCAACCGTCCGTGGACTGACCACCGCCTCTCGACTGACCACCGCCTCCCGACTGACCACCGCCTTTGGATTGACCTTCTTTGGACTGACCGGCCCGTAGCGCGGCCCCCGAGTCGAACACGGGGGCCGCCCGTTCGAAGGCGGTGATGAACGCGTCGAAGGGCATCCCGGTGGGGATGTCCAGGCGCACCATCGGGTGCTCCGTGCGGAGCCCTTGCGCACCCGGCATGTCTCCCGCTCCTTTCCGCGGTGTCGCATCCCGATTGACGGGGCATGCGCCGGTCGAGGCCACGACGATGCAGCCTCTTCCCGAGCCGACGCGCGGTAAACGCGTATCGGGCGGGCGGTGGTCACCCAACCGGCCGACGGTACGCCGATTCGGACGGCGGGAGCCGGGGCCGCCGATACCCTGGTGGCGGACGCGTCGCCGTTCGTTCCGCTCGGCTGCTCCTCGTCGCCGCGGCCACCCGGGTGGGCCGAGAGCGCGGGCCGCCCGGCCGCGTACGGAGAGAACCGGTCATGCCAGACCTGCTTGACTTCGTCGTCGAGGCGCACGGCGGCCTGGCGCCATGGCGGAACGCCGCCAGCCTATCCGCGAAGGTGCGCGTCTACGGCGAGTTCTGGGCCCGCAAGGGGCACCGGGAGCTGCTCGGCCGGCAGAGCATCACCGTCGACCTGTCCCGCCAACACACCGCGATAACGGCCACGAAGCCGCCCACATCCTGATCGATGTCGACGACGTATGGCGCAATCCGTGACGTCGACACGTCGAGATTCGGCGAACTGTTGACGTTGTCGATCATGCGCGTACGCTATCGATGTGTTCGCGGAGATGAGAGAGTACGCGTCGGCCCGGCGCCGGCGACTGTCCGTCATGCTGGCCGCCGGCGCGGCCGGGTTCGCGCTGATCGGCACCGCGGTGCCGGCCGCCGCCGGCCAGCCCGGCCCGGGTGCTCAGCCCACCGCGAGCGGGCAGCCCGCTGCCAGCGCACAGCCGATTCCCGCCGCGCGCACCTTCAACGGGGTGCCCGGCGTCGGCGCGCTGTTCCTTGCCGGGACATCCTCGCCGCACTCCTGCACCGGCGACGTCATCAGCAGCCCCGGGCAGGACCTGGTGCTGACCGCGGCGCACTGCCTGTCCGGCGACGGCCGGGGCGCCCTGTTCGCACCGGGGTACCACGACGGCAAGACCCCGTACGGGGTGTGGCAGGTCACCGGCGCCTACGTGGACCCGCACTGGCTGTCCACACAGGACCCTCAGCACGACTACGCGTTCCTGCGAATCGCCCCGCAACGGCGCGGCGGGCGCACGGTGCGCCTCGGTGACGTGGTGCGCGGATATTCGCTGGCACCGGCCCCGCGTCCCGGCGAGCGCGTGCGCATCGTCTCGTACCCGCACGGCATCGACGACAAGCCCATCACCTGCACCGTGCCGACCTACGCGTTCGACGGCTACCCGGCGTTCGACTGCGGCGGATATGTCGGCGGTACCAGCGGTTCGGGTTGGCTTGCCGGGAACGGCCGATCCCAGGCGGTGGTGGGTCTGATCGGCGGCCTGCACCAGGGCGGCTGCGTCGACTACACGTCCTACAGCCCCCGCTTCGGCGCCGACACCTTCGCGCTTTATGAGCGGGCGGCGCGCGGCGCGAGGCCCGATGTCCTGCCGGAGCCCGGCAGCGACGGCTGCTGAGCCGCAGCGACGGCCGCGCGGCGGCAGCGGCAGCATCGCGGCGACGGGACGCTCGGCGGCGACGGCGGCACGGCGATGACGAGGCCCTGTGAGGCCCTGCGGCGATGGCGCCTCGCGGGAGGCGTAGAACCGGGCAGCCGGACGGGGCCGCGTCCTCGCCGTTGAGCGGCGCCGACGACCATGGGCCGACCCGGTGGCGAACCGGGCGTGCCCCGCTCCTTCATGCCTCCGTGGGCCCCTGCGCCAGACTCCGGCCATGACCCCGGAAGCCCTCCGAAACTTCCGGTAGCACCGAAGTCGATTCGGCATCGGTGACCGGCGCATCCGGCGCCCATCCGCCCGAAGGCAAGCCGTTGAACAGCATGGATGTTCTCCTGGGGATTCCCTGGGGCGGACACCGGTTCCGCAATCTTTCCGGGAACTGTTGACATCGCGACGAAGGCGGCCCAATACTGTCGCCTATCGACAGACTTCGACAACTGTCGATACGTCTCACCCGCTCCGGACCCGCCGGCCCGCGGTGACCCGTACCCGGCCAGCGACGGCCCAGCCGGGTCGCGTCGCCCCGCCTGGCCCGGCCGCCAGTCCTCATGAGGAGGAACTACGCACATGAACGACGTCCCCGCCCGTCCGGCAAGCCGCAGACGCGGCCGGACGAGGCTGCTCCTCGGCGGCGTCTGCGCCGCGGCGCTGGTCGCCGCCGTGGCGATCCTGCCCGGCATCGCCAACGCCGACACGATCGTCACCTCGAATCAAACGGGCACGAACAACGGCTACTTCTATTCGTTCTGGACCGCCGGCAGCGGGTCGGTCTCGATGAGCCTGGGTACCGGCGGTGCCTACAGCACCTCGTGGAGCAACGTCGGGAACTTCGTCGCCGGTAAGGGTTGGGCCACCGGTGGGCGGATGAGCGTGAACTACTCGGGCAGCTTCAACCCGTCCGGCAACGCGTACCTGTCGCTGTACGGGTGGACGACCAACCCGCTCGTGGAGTACTACATCGTCGACAACTACGGCACCTACCGGCCCACGGGTACCTACAAGGGCACGGTCACCAGCGACGGTGGCACGTACGACATCTACGAGACGACGCGGTACAACGAGCCGTCCATCCAGGGCACCGCGACGTTCAACCAGTACTGGAGCGTCCGGCAGAGCAAGCGCACCGGCGGCACCATCACGACCGGCAACCACTTCGACGCCTGGGCCCGCTACGGCATGAACCTCGGCAACTTCAACTACATGATCATTGCCACCGAGGGGTACCAGAGCAGCGGCAACTCCAACATCACGCTCGGCGGCTCCGCCCCGCCGCCGACGACGGCCCCACCCACCACCAGGCCGCCGACGAACCCGCCACCGACGACGACTCCGCCGACCAACCCGGGTGGCGGCGGCTGCCGCGCCACCTACTCGGTGGTCAGCAGCTGGACGGGCGGCTTCCAGGCCAACGTGGTCGTGGCCAACAGCGGATCGTCCACACTCAACGGTTGGACCGTCCACCTTCCACTGGCCGGCGGGCAGAGCATCACCAGCCTGTGGAACGGCGTGAACAGCGGTACGAGCGGGGCGGTCACCGTCAAGAACGCCTCCTACAACGGCACCATCGGGGCGGGCGCCTCGACCTCGTTCGGGTACACCGGCAACGGGGACGGTTCGCAGACGCTCAGCGGCATCAGCTGCACGAGTCCCTGACCGTACGAGCGCGAACAGCCACCACCGGTCGGGCCGTCCCGGGACACCTCGGGCCGGCCCGACCGCCGTGGTCGAGGCGCGGCTACCGCGATCGGGACGGGTCGGGCAGGCTCACCCGCGGCGCAGCGCGTCCTGGACTCCGGTCTCGTGGCGGCCGAGCAGGGCCGGGTCGCGACCGGACACCACGTCGAGCACCGCCTTGACGCAGGCCCCGTACTCGCGGATGGAGCTGTCGCGCCACGGTGTGCGGTACCGCTTGACGGTGTCGTCGCCGACGCCGTTCACGTCCAGGCCGAGCCTGCGGCACAGGGTGACCGCCCGCGGCACGTGGTAGGTCTGGGTCACCACGGTCGCCCGCGTGACCCCGAAGATGCGCTTGGCTCGCGCGCACGAGTCGTACGTGTCGAAGCCGGCGTAGTCCCGCACGATCTTCCCGTCCGGCACACCGTGCGCGAGGAGCCAGTCGCGCATCGCGTCCGGCTCGTCGTAGTCCCAGTGCATGTGGTCGCCCGAGACCAGGATTACCTTGACCTTGCCGGCGACGAACAGCTCCCGGGCGAGTTCCAGGCGGGCGGCCAGGAACGGGGACGGCTTCCCGTCCGCGTCGACCTGGGCGCCGAGCACCAGTGCGACCGGTGCGGCGGGGACGTCCGCCTTGTCGAAGATGTGTCCCCGGGCGCCGGCCCGTACCCAGGCCACGCTGGCCACCGTGGCGACCATGCCGAGCACCACGACGGCCGCCGCGCCCACCACGCCACGCCGCAGCCAGCGTCGCGTTTTCGCGCTCGGCCGCCACCGCGACATCTCGTTCACGAATCGGGGCATCGGCATTCGCCAAGGATCGCAGAGGGCGGCAACCGGTGGCGCAGCCGGGCGCCTCGCACCGCGGATCGACTTCTTCCGGGCGCCCCGCACCCCGGCAACTGCGCGGCGGTCGTGGCGCACCCGGCGCGCCGTGGCGTCACGGGATGGGTTCCAGGCGCCGCAGCCGGCGGGTCCACCAGCCGGGGCGGGTGTGCGCCTGCCGGCGCAGCCGACGGTGCTCCCAGTGCTGGAACGCGATGAGCACCGGCACCAGCCCGAGCATGGCCGCCGGCAGGCGCGGGCCGGTGGTGCGCTTCTCCCGGATCAGGGCGAGCAGTGCCGTGACGCCGGACAGGTAAAGGGTCGTGTTGTAGAGGGGCATCAGCTCGGACCCGAGCCCCTCGCACTCCGTCAACCAGGGCAGCCCGATCCGCGTACGGCGGGTCGGCCAGCCACCCAGATGGGCCGTTACGGCGGCGATCCCGAAGCCGTTGACCATCGCCGACAGCGCGTCGGCGATGGCGTGCTCGGCGCCCGCGATCCGCCACACGCATCCCGTGGTCAGCGCCCAGAGGCTCGGCGTGGCGACCGGTCCGAGCACCGAGGCGAGCGGCATACCGACGCCGGCTCCCAGTTCGAACACGACATGTGCCGTCAGGCCGGCCACGGTCAGCCTGGTCAGCGGCCGCCCGCCGGCCGGTCCGGTCCGGGGCCCGGTGGGACGGTCGCGTCGCGCGGACGCGAGGGCGCTACCGTCGGGACCATTCCCTGTTCCGCCGTCCACGCGTACCGGCCAGGCGCGGTCGGAAATGCGGCCCGTTCTCGGCCCGGTCGGCCACGACTCCGCCACGATCCGCTCCCTTCGGCCTGCTGCGGCGGCTCTACCCCGTTGGCGGCCGGGCATTCACCCGATCGACCTACCGGAGCCGGTCGCCGGTTGGCCGGGCCGGCACCGGCCCGGGGCGCGTCGACGCGTCGCTCCGCGTCTTCGGCGTTCGGTGTCCCGCCGCCCGGCGCACTGCCTAGGCTTGGCAGCAGGCGTGCCCACGCTGGACACGCCCGCCGAGCATCCGTCGACTCCGACGGGCCACAACGCGATCAGCCGCTCGCGATCGGCCGGTAGGGTCGTCGGCACGTCGCGAGCGGTTCACGAGGACCTGTCGGAGACAGCCATGCGCCAGCCATCACTCGTTCTGCACGACAGCGGCGTCGAGGCGACGGTCACCATCGGGCGTCCCGTCGCGGACGTCTTCGACTTCTACCGCGACTTCCGGAACCTGCCCCGCTTCCTGGGCGACGTCATGGCCATCCAGCAACTCGGCGCGACGACGTTCCGGTGGACCATCGAGGGTCCGCTCGGCGTCCGGCTGAAGTCCACGATCAGGCTCACCGAGGAGCGTGCGAACGAGCTGATCCGGTACGAGACGACGTCGCCACCCGGTGTGCGGACGTACTGGACCGTCCACTTCAGCCCGGCCCCCGACTCGGACGGCACCCGGGTGCGCGAGGTGCTCAACACGCCGTTCGGCGGGCTGGGCCGCGGCGCGCTGGCCCTGGTGGGCAAGCCGCCCGCGGCGGAGGTGGCCGCGAACCTGCGCAGGCTGAAGCAGGTCATCGAGACGGGGCGGGTGACCGACACCGACCACGCGGTCGCGGGCAAGTTCGATGGGAAGGCCCGGGACCGGTGAGCGGGCCGCGCGATGGAGCCGTCCGTCCGGGTCAGTCCGGGGTTCGGGTGGTGGAGCGCCGCCGGGGTGTCGCGCAGATGGCGGGCCACAACAGGGCCACCACGCGCTCGGGAATGTCCTCCTTCGCCTCGCCGCGGTAGAACGCGGCGAAGTAGCTGCCGATGCACATCATCGAGATCATGCCGGTGTCGAGGTCGGCCTTGACCGCGCCGCGCTCCCGCAGGTGCGTGAGCACCTCCGCCAGCAGTGCGACCCGGGGCTCGATGGCGTGCTCGCGCAGCATCGCGAGCAGTTCCGGGGTGCGGATCGCCTCGCCGCCGAAGTTGGCCGCCAGCACCATGGCGTCGGGATTGAAGTAGGCGGGGTCGAGCCGGCGGACGGCCTCGACGAGAGCCTCGCGCGGCTGGAGTTCGGACGGGTCGAAGGCGTACAGGTCCCGGTGCATGCGGAATCCGTAGTCGATCGCGTCGACCACCAGGTCGAACTTGTTGCCCCAACGGCGATACAGCGTGGGTCGGGTCACATTGGCGTCGGCGACGATGTCGCCGATCGTCATCCTCGAGTAGCCGTCGCGGACGAGTCGATCACGCGTGGCGTCGATGATGGCCTGGTCGATGGCCGCGTCCCGGGGCCGGCCGCCGGCGTGCGTACGCTGCTCGGTCTGCCCCGCCCCGTCATCGCTGTCCGTTCCGCGCTGCGGTTGTCGTGCTCGGGCCACGGATCACCTCGCGGATGACGGCGGTCACAGACCATACCTGATGAATTACAGCCAGTCACTGTAACATGCGCGCCTCCTGCGCGACGCGCCCGGCACGAGGATCTCCCGAGTTACACTCTCTCTCTGTAACGAAAGTACATCTGAAAGGCCTTCCGGATGAACCCCAGCGGCGATCCCGCTTCCGAGTTGCCGGTAACCCATCCACTGTCGCGACGCGAGCCGCCCATCGAGTGGGCCGATCTCGACACCCGCGCCGTGGACACCACGCGGGTGCTTCTCGCGGACACCATCGAGCACTCCGGCGCCGGTGGCCCGGGTGCGGCGATGAGCCTGGCACCGGCGATGAGCCTGGCACCGTTGGCCTACGGGCTGTATCAGCGGGTGATGCGGCACGACCCGAGCGACCCGGCATGGCCGGGACGGGATCGTCTCATCCTCTCCGCCGAGCACAGCGGCGCGACACTCTACGTTCAACTGTTCCTCGCCGGGTACGGGCTGGAGCTGGAGGATCTCCGGGAGCTGGGTCGCCTGGGTTCGCGGACCCCGGGGCATCCCGAGTACGGTCGGACCCCCGGGGTGGAGGCGACCGTCGGGGTACCCGGCCATGGCCTGGCCACCGCGGTCGGCATGGCGATGGCCGCCCGCCGCGAGCGCGGCCTGTTCGACCCCGAGCCCGCGCCCGGTGACAGCGTCTTCGACCACCACATCTACGTGATCGCCTCGGACGGCGACATCGAGGAGGGCGTGGGCGCCGAGACATCCTCGGTCGCCGGCCGTCAGCAACTCGGCAACCTGATCGTCTTCTACGACAACGTGTTCTCGAACGACGACGGCACACCCACCGAACGGTTCGAGAACCTCGCGAAGCGCTACGACGCCTACGGTTGGCACGTTCAGGTCGTCGGGAGGGGTGAGGGCGTCGTCGCGCTCCAGCACGCCATCGCCGCCGCCAAGGCCGACCCGCGCCCGTCGATCGTCCTGTCGCACCCGTCCGACCAGTCCGGCGTGCGTCTGGCGTCGCGCGACGACCCAGACCGGTCGGGCCCCCACCCGGACGAGGTACCCGACCTCAAGCGGTCCCTCGGCCTCGACCCGGCGGCGCGGTTCGCCGTGGACGACGAGGTGCTCGCCTACACCCGCGAGGCCGTCGTGCGCGGCAAGTGGTGGCACGAGCAGTGGCGGGAGCGGTTCGACGCGTGGGCATCGGCCAACCCCGACCGCCGCGCGCTGTTCGACCGCCTCGCCACCCGCTCGCTGCCCGACGGTTGGGCCGACGAGCTGCCCACGTGGCGCGACGAGGGCCAGCAACTCGCCACCCGCCGAGGCTCCGGCGCCGCGTTGTCCGCGCTCGCGGACGTGCTGCCGGAACTCTGGGGCGGCTCCGCCGACCTGGCCGAGAGCAACGACACCACGATGGAGGGTGCCGACTCCTTCGGTCCGGTCGAGGCGTCCACGTCGATGTGGCCAACGAACCCGTACGGGCGCACGCTGCACTTCGGCATCCGCGAGCACGCGATGGGTGCCATCCTCAACGGCATCGCGCTGCACGGCGGCACCCGTCCCTACGGCGGCACGTACCTGAGCTTCAGCGACTACATGCGCCCCGCGGTACGGCTCGCGGCCATCATGGGGCTGCCGGTCGTCTACGTATGGACGCACGACTCGATCGGCGTCGGTGAGGACGGACCGACCCACCAGCCGGTCGAGCACCTCTTCTCACTGCGTGCGGTGCCCGGCCTCAACGTGGTCCGCCCCGCGGACGTCAACGAGGCATCCGGTGCGTGGAAGGCGGTGCTGGAGGACACGCACCACCCCAGCGCGCTGGTGCTGACCCGGCAGCCGGTGCCGGTGCTGGATGGCACCCAGATCGACGGCGTCGCCCGGGGCGGGTACGTCGTCGCCGAGGAATCCAACGCCGCAGCCGGCGACCCGGACATCGTCCTGATCGGTACCGGCTCGGAGCTGCAGCTCGCGATCGAGGCGCGTACCAGGCTGGAGGCCGAGGGCGTGCGTACCCGGGTGGTGTCCATGCCGTGTTTCGAGTGGTTCGACGCGCAGGACGCCGACTACCGCGAGTCCGTCCTTCCGTTCTCGGTCCGGGCCCGGGTGGCGGTGGAGGCGGGGATCGCGAAGTCGTGGCCCCGGTTCGTCGGCGACCTCGGCGAGATCGTCTCGATCGAACACTTCGGCGCCTCCGCCGACTACAAGACGCTGTTCCGCGAGTTCGGGTTCACCGCCGAGGCGGTGGTGGACGCCGCGCGCGAATCGCTGGCCAAGGCCGCCAACTTCTCGAGGTCGCAAGGGATTCCGCTATGACCGCTCCGGTGCTGCACTGGTTCGACTTCATCTGCCCGTTCTGCTACGTGGGACAGCAGCGCAACGACATTCTCGAGCGGCGCGGGCTCGAGGTGGTGCACCTGCCGTTCCAGATCCACCCCGAGGTTCCGCCCGAGGGGATCGAGATGGGTCCGCGGGTCGGACCGATGTACACCTCGCTGGAGCGCGAGGCGGAGCTTGCCGGCCTGCCGCTGAACTGGCCGGCACGGCTGCCCAACTCGCGTCGGGCGCTGGCCGTGGCGGAATGGGTTCGCCGCAACCGGCCCGACGTCTCGGCCGACCTCAACCGGAAGCTGTTCGCCGCGCACTTCGCGCTCGGTGAGGACCTCGGCGACCCGGCGGTGATCGAGCGACACGCCGGCGAGGTGGGTGTCGACCTCGACGCGCTGCGCGCCGCGCTGGCCGACGGCGGCCCGGACGCCGACCTCATCGAGGTCGAGTCGATCGGCGCCCGTCACGGCGTACGGGCGACGCCGACGTGGTTCATCGCGGGGGAGTCGGTCTCGGGGTTGCTCCCGGCATCGGAGTTCGAACGCCTCGCGGAGCGGGCACATGCGGCGGGATAGCGGTTCGGCCGGGGCCACCCCGCCGGATTCGGGGGCCGGCGCGCCGGCGCTGCGGGTGGTGCCGCCCGGCGGTGGTGACTCGGTGGCCATCCCGGGCTTCGGTGCGGTCTTCAAGCTGTACGGCCGCGACAACGGCGGCGAGGTGGCCATCGTGGAGCACCCGTTCGCGGTGGGCGCCATCACCGCGCCGCACCGCCACACCCGCGAGGACGAGCACTCCATCGTGGTCGCGGGCCAGATCGGCTTCCGGTCCGACGACGACGAGGTGGTCCTGGGGCCTGGCGGCTACATCACCAAGCCGCGCGGGCAGATGCACTGCATGTGGAACGCGGGTACGGGGCCCGGGCGCATCATCGAGGTCATCACGCCGGGCGGCTTCGAGCACTACTTCCGCGAGCTGAGCGAGCTGGTCGCCGCCGTCGAGCCGAAGGCCGGGGTGAGCCTGCGGGAGACCCTCGAATTCACCGAACTCGCGGCGCGGTACGGCCTGACCTACGGCAGTCCCGAGTGGGTCGACGACCTGGTGGCCCGCTACGGGCTGACCTCATCGACCCACTGAGCCACTCCGGCGAGACCGGTCCCGGTGCGCCGACGCCCGCGGCGTCGACGCCCGGTGCGCCGCCGCCCGCGGCGTCGACGCCCGGGGCTCCGGTCAGGAGACCGGGCCGCCCGGGCGGGTGGCCGCGAACACCAGCCAGGCCAACCCGCAGCACCCGGCCGACAGCAGCAGGGACCATCCGGTACCCGCCGCGGCGGCGCAACCACCCATCACCGCGACGCCGAGCGTGGCGCCGACCTGGCGTACCGCGTTGAGCAGGCCACCGACCGCGCCGGCCGTACCCGCCGGTGCCGCGCTGACGATGGCCGCCACCAGGGCCGGCAGGACGTAGGACACGCCGAAGCCGGTGAGCAGCAGGCCCAGCGCGAGCCACGGGTATCCGCCACCGGCGAAGACCACCACGGCCAGAACCGCACCGCCGGCGGCCAGCAGCGCCAGGCCGGCCAGGATCGGCCGGCGGGGACCGATCCTGGCCACCATCCTGCCGGTCAGCGGCGGATTGGCGGCGAACGGGACGGTCAGCGGCAGGAAGGCCAGCCCCGCCTCCAGCGGGCCGAAGTGCCGCTCCCGCTGCAGCAGCAGGGGCAGCACGAACAGCCCACCGGTCAGCGCGAAATTCACCACCGCCGCGGCCAGCAGGCCGGCCCGTACCCGTCCCGATCGCAGCAGCGCCCGGTTCAGCACCGGCGCCACGCTGCGGCGCTCCAGGGCCCAGAAGCCCAGCGCCGACACCGTGAACCCGACCGACGCCCACGCGACGTGCACCCACGCCCGGGCGCCGGCGGCGATCAGCGCGTCCGTGAACAGCGCCAGCACCGTGGCGGCGGTCAACTGGGCCGGCCAGTGGATGCGGCCGCCGCCACGCGGGCAGGCCACCGCCCGACCCAGCGTGAGCCCCAGCGCCACCAGGCCGATCGGCACGTTGACCAGGAACACCGCCCGCCAGCCGGCGGCGTCCACCAGGGCGCCGCCCGCGATCGGGCCGGCCGCGACGGCCGCACCGCTGATCGCGGCCCACGCCGAAACCGCCTGGGCCCGCGCCGCGGGTACCGGATAGAGGGCGGCGATCATGGCCATCGAGGCCGGTACGCACGCCGCCGCGGCGACGCCCGAGACCGCCCGCAGGGCGATCAGCAGCCACAGGTCGCCCGCGGCGGCGCTGAGCAGGGACGCGAGCGCGAAGACCGCGACCCCGGCGCGGAACAGCCGCTCGGCGCCGAACCGGTCGGCCGCGGCACCCGCCGACAGCAGCAGCGCGGCGAACGCCACGGTGTACCCGGTGACCGCCCACTGCAGGCCGGCCATCGAGGTACGCAGCGACGAAGCCAGGTTGGGCTCGGCGACCGACAGCACGGTCATGTCCAGCAGCACCATGAAGTAGCCCAGGGAGATGCCGATCAGCGCGCGGGTGCGCCCCCGTCCGGAGCGGAGGTCCGCCGGCGTGGGCGATGGTGAGTTCACGAGGGTCATGTCGAAGACGGCTCCTGTGCGGCGTACGGGGGAACGCGACCCACTGTGCGGGCGGCCGGGCCGGGGCTCCACCGCCGCGACCGCACGCCCCGTTCGGAATTTCCGAATGCCGCGCGGTGTTCGTCCACCCCGTGGAGCTACGTCAACTCAGGACCTTCGAGGCCGTCGTCCGGCGCCGGACCGTGACGGACGCGGGTGTCGCGCTCGGCCTGGCCCCCTCATCGGTCTCGCAGCAGATCCGGACCCTCGAAGACGCGCTCGGCGTGGCCCTCTTCACGCGCGGCCCGAAGGGGATGGAGCTGACTCCCGCCGGGCATCGGCTGACCGGGTGGGCACGGTCGCTGCTCGACCAGGCGGAGCGGGCCGCCCTCGACGTCCGGGGCGAGCGGCAGCGGTTGCGGCTGGGTGCGCTGGAGACCCTCGCCGGCTCCCACGTGCCCCACGTGCTCACCCGGCTGGCCGAACGGCGGCCCGACCTCGACGTCGAGGTGCACTCCGACCGGGCCCGCGCCGGACTGTTCGCCGACCTGGTCGAGGGGCGGCTCGACGCCGCGCTGCTGCTGGACTCCGGCGACGAGGTCGGCGGGCTCGGCTTCCCCACGCCCGCGCGACCGTTGAGCTTCATCGACCTCGAACCGGTCCCGCTCGCGCTGGTCGCCGCGCCCACCCACGCCCTGGCCGCCCGGGCCGCGCTGACCCCGGCGGACCTCGGCCACGAGCGGTTGTTGGTCAACGTCCCGGAGTGCTCGTTCTGGATGGCGGCGGACCGGATCCTCGGGGACGGGCCCGAACGGGTCAGGGCCGGCGGGGTGCCGGTGATGCGCGCCTGGGCCGAGCACGGGCTCGGGATCTCGCTGCTGCCGTGGTTCGCCGTCGCCGACGGCCTGCGCGCCGGTACGCTCGTCCGGCTCGACCTGCCGCTGCCGGACCTGAGCCTGCGGCTGGTCTGGCGCGGGGACCGGGAATCGCTGCCCGGAGTGCGCGACATCCTGTACGCCGCGGCCCGCCCGTGAACCGGACGCCCGGCGGGGCACGTGCCTGCTCGTGTCGATGGTCTCCAATGGCCCGACCGGGGTCGGTCTGATCCCGGCGACCTCCAGCGAGGGCGGGTCTGCGTAGAGATCCAGCCGCCGCGTCGGTGGCTAGACGCGATCCCCTCGGTTGCCGGAGGCAATCCGGTTGCGGGCCGGCGGGCCGGGCGACCACGATGGGTCGGTGATCGACCGGATCGAACGGTTGTCGACCGACGACCTGCCCGCCTGCCTCGCGCTCGCCGAAAACCGTGAGTGGCTGCCGGAAGCGCACAAGTGGCGGCTGCTGTTCGCCGTCGGGACCGTGTACGGGCTGCGCGACGAGGCCGGCGACGTGGTCGCCACGGCCATCCTCACCCGGTACGGCACCCGGCTCGCCGCGATCAGCATGGTGCTGGTCGCCAGTCGGTACGGCCGGCGCGGCCTCGGTGGGCGGTTGATGACACACCTGCTCGACGAAGCCGGCGACGCGACGGTGTTCCTCAACGCCACCCCGTACGGGCGTCCGCTCTACGAGCGGCTCGGCTTCGTGCCGATCGGCACCACCCACACCCACGTGGGTCGCCTGGAACCCACCGGCCCGGCCGCCACGCGCCCGGCGGTCCCCGGCGACCTGGCCATGCTGCTGGCGCTCGACGCGCGGGTCAACGGCGCCGACCGGTCGCACGTGCTGCGGACGTTGCCGGACTTCGCCGAGTGCGTTCGCGTGGTCGAGCGGCGGGGGATCGTCAGTGGGTACGCCGCCGCGTGGCGCAACGTCGACAATGTCGTCATCGGGCCGGTCATCGCGGCGGACGCGGCGGACGCCAGGGCGCTCATCGGCGACATCGCCGCGACGATCGATGGGCCGGTGCGGCTCGACCTCGACGGCCGTCATCCCGAGCTGAGGCGGTGGGCGGCCGGTCGGGGAGTGCCGGAATGGGGGTCGACCACCGTCATGGTGTACGGCGCCCCGGAACTCCCCGGCGACCGGGACCGCTGGTTCGTCCCGCTGATGCAGGCGCTCGGCTGACTTTCCCGGCGTCGCACCCGTCCGGCGTCAGCCGATGCTCGACCCGCGCGGGCGTTCGACGCGAACGGGATTGCCGCGCACCAACTCGTCGTGGATGTGCCAGCGGGCGGCGTCCACGGCGCGTCCCACCGCCTCGTCGCCGGCCGCGAGGCGCTCGCGCAGCAGCCGCATGGCGATGCGCCGGTTGAGGCTCGACTGCCGCTCGGTGTCGACCACGACCACCAGCCCCGAGGGGCGGTGGGTGGCCCGCACCGCCGTGCTCGCCTTGTTGCGGTGCTGGCCTCCTGGCCCGCCGGTGCGGCAGGGCACCACGTCGACGTCTGCCTCGTCGAAGCTCGTGTGCGGGGCGTCGAGCTGGTACGGCCGAGCGATGACGTACCAGTTCTTCCGGCCGGAGCCGGGCCGGTAGGGGCTGGGCGCCTGCCAGCACAGGGTTCCGGTCCACGAGGCGGCGAACGCCTCGGCGCTGGTGCCGGCGATGTGGACCAGGGCCGATCGGTAGGTGCCCGGCCGGTCACCGGGGACCGTCTGGAGGCGGTGGGTCTGCAGACCGTGCCGGGCGGCGTCGGCCTCCAAGCGGGGCAGCAGCCGGGACAGCGCCCAGGCGCACTCGAGCGGACCGCGCCCGGCCGACAGCAGCAGCGGCACGCTCACGGCCGGCCCCGCCCGCGGCGGTGGTCGCGGCGGTCCCGGGTGGGCGTCGAGCCGACGTCGGCCGTCTTGTAGGTGACCACGGGGACCGTGCTGGCCACGGGCGTGGCCAGGCCGTGCTCGACGAGGTCGCCGATGACCTGCTCGATGCGCTTGTACGCGGTCGGCGCCTCCTCGAACAGCAGTTGGCGGTCGCCGCACACCACCAGCGAACCCACCGGCGTGCGGCGCAGCTCTTCGACCGTGTGCTTGGCCCGGCCCCGGCGCAGGGCGTCGGCGCGCGACATCTTGCGACCGGCGCCGTGCGCCACGGAGTGGTTGGCCTCCGGTCCGGCGTGCGCGGCCACCACGTAGGACCGGGTGCCGCGGGTACCGGCGATGAGCACGTCCCGGCCGTCGCCCGGCGCGGCCCCCTTGCGGTGCAGGTAGATCCCGTCGTCGCGGACCTCGACCAGGTTGTGGCACTGGTCGATCACCGGCTCTGTCGGCACGGCGCCCAGCGCGTGAGCCACCCGGGCGGCCAGCAGCCGCCGGTTGAGTGATCCCCAGCGGACGGCGTCGTCATGGGCCGCCAGATACCCGGCGGGATCGGGTGCGGGACCCGCGCCGTGGACCGACGTGTGTTCCCGCAGGATCCGTTCGCCGAGCCCGCGGGATCCACTGTGGACGATGAGCACCAGGTCGCTGGCGGTGAGTCCGAGGCGCCGCGCGTGATCCGGCGCGGCCACGGTCTCGACCCGGGCCAGTTCCACGAAGTGGTTGCCCCGGCCGACCGTACCGAGGCTCTCGACGTGGCCGGCCGGGATGTCGCCGGTCAGCACGGACCAGGCCGGGTCGTCGGCGTCCCGATCGGGATCGAGCGCGCGGTCGAGGTCGGGGAACCGGGCCGCGAGCCTTTCGGGTACCGGGCGCTTGAGGCTGATGGGGAACACCGCGATGCCGCACCCGATGTCGGAGCCCACCAGGAACGGGTACAGCACCCTCGACGCCATGGCGGCGCCGATGGGTGCGCCCTTGCCGGGGTGCAGATCCGGCATGGCGGCGACGTGCAGCATGCCGTCGAGGGCGGCCACCTGGTGGCACTGTGCGACGGCGTCGGACTCGACCCAACTGGTGGGGGAGGTGAACATGGCGACGGTGGCCGTACCCGGAACAGGGGTGGGCCGCGGCAGGGGCTGCTGCCGGGATGGTTGGGCAGACAAGGACGCTCTCTTCGCCGGAACGGGTCTGGATGGGCGGCGGCGGATCGGCGCGATGGGGCGCCGAGGAACCGAGAAGCGGCGGGGTGCTGTCCATCAGAACGTCATGAACACCAGGGTCCCCGAACCCGCCCCGGCGAGGCAAACGGTTTTCGGCGGTGCGGTGGCGATCGGTAGCGGCGGGGTCGCGGTCCGTCAACCGGACCGGGGAATCCTGTCCGCCCCGGGCTCGGGATCGCTGGTGCCCGGGCGTGGCTCCTGCTGCCTGTAGTGTGCACGGAAGTCGCTGGGGCTCGTGCCGTTGATGCTGTGGAACTGCCGGGAGAAGTAGAACGGATCGGAGTAGCCGACGGAGCGGCCCACCTCGGCGATGGGCAGGTCGGTCGCGACGAGCAGTTCCCGGGCGCGCGAATTGCGAAGGCGCTTGATGTATTCGAGGACCCCCATCCCGGCCGAGCGGCGGAACACGGAGGCGAAGTGGGAGGTGCTCAGTCCGGCCAGGCGCGCGAGTTCGCTGACGCTCGGCGCGTCGGCGAGGTTCTTGCGCAGGTAGTCCTGGGCGATGTGTACCCGTTCGGTGGTGCCTGCCGGGCCGAGCCGGCGCTCCGAGGCGATCTGCGCGAACAGGTTCCACGCCGCCCCGGCAGCGGCGAGCAGGCTGGCCTCGGTCTCGTCCCGTTCCAGTGCGGCGATGACCCGATCGACCAGATTCCACGCGGTGTACGCGTCGCGCAGGGGCGCCACGGGTACCCGCCCCGGCCCGAGCGCCGCCTGGGTCAGCTCCGGTACGTCCAGCCCGTCGGCGTGGAACCACCCGATCGTCCAGGGGTGCTCGTCGTCGGAGCTGTACCGGTGCGGTTCGTTCTTCGGGATGACGACGGCGTCGCCGGCGTTCACCCGGTACGTGCGCCCGCCGAACCAGACCTGCCCCGCGCCGTCCTGACAGACGATGACGATCGACGTTGACGTACCGCCTGGCCTCGTCATTAGGTGACCGCGAGCGCGCGGAAAGTAGCCGACGTCGGTCACGAGCAGTCGCGAGGTGAGTCCCGTGCGCAGCGCGTGGGCGGTCAGAGGCGCTGGAAGCACGCGGAAGCGTTGGCCGGGGAAGCCGTCGAGTGGAGCCACGCCGCCATGTTATCGAGCGGTGATGAAGCCGTTGATTCGTCCAGGTCTGACGACGAAACCTCTATGTACCCTGGTGTCAACGCGCCAGTAACGTGCCCTCGTGGCACGGCGCACTCGGATGAAGCGGCATCCCATCCCTTCAGCTACGCCGCGCGGTGAAGACCGCCGCGGTCGGGGGTAGCGCCGATTCACCTGCATGTGTGTGAGAGACAGGTGTGTTGAAGAGAAGAGAGAAAGCACGGATGAATAACCGCAAGATTGGTCCGCGTGGCCGCCGCCTATCCCTGGCCGGAGTATCGGCCGTGGCCGCCGCGGCGGTCCTGGCACTGTCGGCTTGCTCCGGCGGTGGCTCGGGCGATTCCGGCAGCGTATCCGGGCAGACGCTCACCTACTGGGCGACGCTGCAGGGAACAGGCGCCGACCAGACAACTCAGACGCTCACGGCCGAGTTCAAGAAATTCACCGCCCAGACAGGGGTCAAGGTGAAGCTCGAGGTGATTCCCTGGGCGACCCTGCAGACCCGCATCCTCAACGCGGTCACCAGCGGTAACGGCGCCGACGTCATGGAGATAGGAAACACCTGGGCGCCGTCGCTGGCCGCCAGCGGTGGCTTCCTGGAGTTCACCCCGGAGGTTCTCGACGAGATCGGTGGGCAGAGCAAGTTCGTGCAGACGAGCTTCGCCGAGAACGGCCTGCCGGGCAAGACCCCGATGTCGGTTCCGGTGTACGCGACATCGTACTCACTGGCGTACAACAAGGCCGATTTCGCCGCCGCGGGCATCACCGCGCCCCCCACCAGCTGGGACCAGCTCATCGCCGACGGTAAGAAGCTCACGACCAACGGCCGGTACGGCATCGCGCTGGACGGCAGCAACGCGACGGACGCCTCGCACTGGGCGTTCTTCCTCGGCGAGCAGGCGGGGGTTCCCCTGTACAACTCGGCGGGCAAGCCCGACTTCGCCAATGAGAAGCTCGCCAACGCGTTGACGACCTACGTCGGGCTGTTCGGCAAGGATGGCATCGCCAACCCGGCCAACGCCCAGAACGGCGCCGCGCCACTGACCGACTTCGCCAAGAACAAGGCGGCGATGACGATCGGGCAGGGCGTGGCCACCAGCCTCACCCAGCTCGGCATGGACGCCTCGCAGTTCGGCATCGCCCAGGTGCCGGTGTTCTCGCCGCTGCCTGCCGGCGGCAAGCCGATCGAGAGCCACGTCGCGGGCATCAACCTGGTCGTGCGCGACTCCACCGAGCACCAGAAGGCGGCGCTGGACCTGGTGAAGTTCATGACCAGCGAGCAGGAGCAGGTGACGATCAACCACATTTACGGCACCCTGCCGGTGGTCACCAGCGCCTACGACAACCCGGAGTTCGAGGACGCCACGACCAAGGTGTACCAGGACATCCTGGAGAACCACAGCGCGCCGATGCCGCTGGACCCCTCGGAGAGCCAGCTGGAGACGCTGCTGGGGGGTGCGGTCACCAGCCTCATCGCGAAGACCGCCTCGACCGGCACCACGCCGTCGACCAGCGCGATCGTCTCCGCGCTGAACGACGCGCAGCGCCAGCTGATCGCCACCACCGGCGGGCAGTGACCCCCAGTCACGAGACGGGTGCGGCGGCTTGGATCGCGCCGCACCCGTCCCGCGCGCCTGTCATTCCATCGGGCAACGGCTGAACCCGGAAAGGCACCACAACCCATGGTCAACCTGGTCACCGACGACGATCGCCGCACGCGGCGGCCGTCGCGTCCGCGGCGCACGAAACCGGGGTGGTGGCAGAACCCGAAGGTGATGCCCTTCCTGCTCGTCGCGCCCGCGATCTTCTTCGAACTGCTCATCCACATCATCCCGATGATCGCCGGGGTGGTGATGGCCTTCTACCACCTGACCATCTACACCATCCGCAACTGGTCGAGCGCCCCGTTCGCCGGCCTGGGCAACTTCCGGATCAGCGTCGACACCTCCGGCCCGATCGGACGCGGGCTGCTGGACTCGTTCTTGGTCACGGTGCCGTACACGCTGCTGGTGCTGCTGTTCTCGTGGGTCATCGCGATCGCGGCGGCGGTGTTCCTGTCGGTGGAGTTCAAGGGGCGCTCGTTGCTGCGCTCGCTGTTCCTGCTGCCGTACGCCCTGCCGGCGTTCGTGGGCATCATGACCTGGACGTTCATGTTCCAGAAGGACAGCGGGGTGGTCAACCACCTGCTCGTCAACGACCTGCACGTGCTGCACTCGGGGCCGTTCTGGCTCATCGGCGGCAACGCGTTCTGGGCCATGGTGGTCACCGCCGTGTGGAAGACGTGGCCGTTCGCGTTCATCATGCTGCTGGCCGCGGTGCAGGCGGTGCCGGACGACCTCTACGAGGCCGCCGTGATGGACGGCGCGGGGATGATCCGGCAGTTCCGGTCCATCACCCTGCCGCAGATCCGCCAGACCAACCTCATCATCCTGCTCATCCTCGGCATCGGCACCTTCAACGACTTCAACACCCCGTTCGTCATGTTCGGCAGCGCGGCACCCAAGAGCGCGGAAACGATCAGCATGTACATCTACAACAACGCGTTCGGGTCGTGGAGTTTCGGTCTCGGCTCCGCGATGTCCGTGCTGCTGTTGCTGTTCCTCGCCATCGTCTCGTTCGTCTACCTGCGCGTGACGCGTACCGGAACGGAGGCCGTCGATGCGTGAGACGAACGCAGGGCGCTGGGTCAGGCGCGTCGCGCTGACCCTCATCGGCATCTTCACCCTGCTTCCGGTGCTCATCATCCTGGACACCTCGGTCAAGCCGCTGGCGGAGGTGCAGGACGCGTTCAGCTGGTGGCCGCACCACTTCACCCTGCACGCGTACGTGCAGATGTGGCACACCGTGCCGCTGGCGCACTACTTCCTCAACAGCATCATCGTGTCGGTGGTCGCGGCGGCCATCTCCGTGGTGCTGGCGACCCTGGCCGCGTACGCGGTTTCCCGGTTCGCCTTCGTGGGCCGGCGCCTGTTCTCGTTCGCGGTGCTGTCGACCCAGATGTTCCCGGGCATCCTGTTCCTGCTGCCGCTGTACCTGATCTTCATCAACCTCCAGCGGTACACCGGAATCGCGCTGTCCGGGTCGCTGCTCGGGCTCATCATCACGTACCTGACGTTCGCCCTGCCCTTCTCGATCTGGATGCTGATCGGCTTTTTCGACACCATCCCGCGCGAACTCGAGGAGGCCGCGTTCGTCGACGGCACCGGCCGTTGGGGTGCGCTGTGGCGCATCGTGCTGCCGGTGGCCCGCCCCGGAATCATCGCCGTGGCCATCTTCGCCTACATGACCGCGTGGGGTGAGGTGCTGTTCGCCTCGGTGCTGACCACCGAGTCGACCCGTACGCTGGCCATCGGCCTGCAGGAGTACGCCACCCGGAACGTCACCGACTGGAACCAGATCATGGCTGCCTCGGTCGTGGTCAGCATTCCCGTGGTCGGCGGGTTCCTCGCCGTGCAGCGGTTCCTGATCCGTGGCCTGACGGCCGGCGCCGTCAAGTAATCCCGACCAATTCTCCGAACAGTACGAAGGAAAGACATGGTTTCGCGCCCCACCCGCAGCCTGACCGCCGCCAGCCCGCCCTGGATCGGGGTGAACTTCTGGAGCGCCGCCGGCGGTCCGTTCATGTGGCGTCAGTTCGACGAACAGACCGTCTCGACGGAGCTTGCCGCCCTGGCCGAACTCGGGTTGAACGTCACCCGCAGCTTCTGTTTCTGGCCCGACTTCCACCCCGAGCCGTACCGCATCGACGAGACGATGATCGGGCACTTCCGCAGGTTCCTGGATCTGCACGAACAGCACGGTCTTCGGACCATCCCCACCTTCATCATCGGCGGCATGTCCGGGCGCAACTTCGACCCCTCGTGGCGCCGGGGCGGCAACCTCTACGCCGACGGGTACCTGCTGGGGCGCCAGGCGGCGTACATCCGCACGGTCGTCGCCGGCATCGCCGACCACCCGGCCATCGCGGGCTGGCTGATCAGCAACGAGATGCACTTCTACGGCGGCAGCGACGAGCACGAGAACATCCGCGCGTGGGCCGAGCTGATGACGCAGGCGGTGCGGGCCGGCGGCGGCCGGGGGCCGGTCTCCCTCGGCGACGGCGTGCTGGGCGTGGACCTCTACGGCGAGGACAACGGGTTCCGGCTGCGCGAGCTTCGCGAGACCATCGACTGGATCGGTCCGCACCTGTACGGCATGGGCGACGACCTCATCCGCCAGCACCTGCTGATCGCGTTCAAGCTCGAGCTGGCCAACACCTTCGGCCTACCCGTGGTGCTCGAAGAGTTCGGACTGACCAGCAACTTCTCCTCTGAAGAACACGCCGGCGACTACTACCGCCAGGTGCTGCACTCCGCCCTGGCCGCGGGCGCCACCGGCTTCATCGCCTGGAACAACACCGATTTCAACCTGGTCGACCAGCCACCGTACAGCCACCACCCGTTCGAGCTGCACTTCGGCATCATGACCCCCGACCAGCAACCGAAGCAGGCCGCCCGGGAGATGTCCGCCTTCGCCCGCACCCTGGGAGAGATAGACCTTCCGCGCTGCACCCGCGCCGACACCGACACCATCATGGTCGTGCCGCAGTGGCTCGACGGGGAAACGTCCGGGGTCGAGGACGGCGCGGCGGACGTCGAGTTCGAGATCCTGCACCAGGCCTACGTGTCGGCCCGGCTGGCCGGCCTGACGCCGCTGCTGGTGCGCGAGGCGGACGGGATCCCCGAGGCGAAGTTGGTGCTGGTGCCCTGTGGCCGGCGCCTTTCCGGGCCGACCTGGCGACGCCTGGAGCACCTGGCCCACGAGGGCGCGCTGGTCTACGTCTCGTACTTCTCCGGCGACATCCCCGCCCAGCGCGGGCCCTGGCACCCCGACTTCGACGGCATGTTCGGCATCCGGCACGGCCTGCGCTACGGGCTCGTCACGCCGGTGCACGCGGACGAGGTCGAGCTGCGCCTCGACCGCCCGTTCGGTGGACTGAACCCGGGCGACTCGCTGGGCTTCCGCGCCGCCGGCAGCTACTCCGGTCGCAGCCGGCTGCCCTTCGAGCCGGTCGATGCGCAGGCCGTGGCGACCGCCGACGGGCAGCCCGCGCTGGTCACCCGGCGCACCGGCCGCGGCCAGATCGTGCTGCTCGGCTACCCGGTGGAGTACTTCGCCGCGCGCACGCCCGACGTCAACCCGGACGGCGCCGTGCGCCTGTACCGCGCCCTGGGCGTCGAGGCGGACGCGCTGCCCAGCGTCGACAACGGCGGCGACCCGAGGCTGATCGTCGACGCGCTGGTACGCGACGACGGCGCCCGGTTCGCCATCGTGATCAGCGAACACGCGGAGCCTGTCACCGCCACGGTGGGCGGAGCCGAGGTGTCGCTGCCCGCGTTCGGGGCGACGGTCGTCCGGCTGTAGCCGGTTCGAGTGCGCCATTGAATCGTCCAGGTCAAACGACGAATTCCGGCATTCCTCAAGCAGATTGCCCTTCATAGGATCGTCGTATGGTCAATGCCGCCGGGCGGGTACCGCTCCGGTGCCCACCCGGCGGCCGTGCACCTGACCGCATCGCAACCGACAGCAGGAGCAAGAGCCCACCGTGGCGGATACCGCAATGCCCAACCACGTCCACTTCCACCAGGCCGGCGTCAGCGTCGTGTTCGCCACCGGCTCCGGCCGGCTGCCCCGCCTGCTCTACTGGGGCGCGGGCCTCGGCGAGCTGACCGACGCGGAACTCGACGCCCTGGCGACCGCACAGATGCCGCCGTTCGAACACAACCCGAACGACCAGGTCTGGGACGTGTCGGTCCTGCCCGAGTTCGAGGCCGGGTGGCTCGGCCGCCCCGGCGTGGAGGGCTCACGCGACGGCAGGGACTGGTCACCGGCGTTTCGCGTGAGCGCCGCGGCGGTGCGGCGGGGCGCGCCGACCGACGACGCGCGCACCGCCGACCGGCTGCACGTCGTGGCGCGCGACGACCACGCCGAGCTGACCCTCGAACTGGACCTCGAACTGCTCAGCACCGGCCTGCTGCGGGCCCGCGCGAGCCTGACCAACACCGGCGAGGCGTACCGGGTCGACGCGATCAGGATCGTGCTGCCGGTACCGAGCCACGCCGACGAACTGCTCGACTTCACCGGCCGGCACCTCATGGAACGGGTGCCGCAGCGCACCTCGTTCCCGATCGGGCTGCACGCGCGGGAGCAGCGGGGCGGGCGCACCGGCCTGGACGCCGCGCACCTGCTCATCGCGGGCCGCGGCGGTTTCGGGTTCCGCGGCGGCGAGGTGTGGGGCACCCACGTGGCGTTCAGCGGCAACCAGTCCCTGTACGCCGAGCGCCTGTACAACGGCGCTCGCGCGCTCGGCGGCGGCGAACTGCTGCAGAGCGGCGAGATCATCCTCGCCCGCGGCGAGAGCTACTCCTCGCCCTGGTTCTACGGCGCCTACGCCGACGGCCTCGACGAGCTGGCCGGCCGGTTCCACGCGCACGTGCGCTCCGGACGCGCGTACCCGTCGGGTCCCCGGCCGGTGGTGGTGAACTCCTGGGAGGCCGTGTACTTCAACCACGACCTCACGGCCCTGACGCAGCTCGTGGACCGTGCCGCCCAGATCGGGGCCGAGCGCTTCGTGCTCGACGACGGCTGGTTCGGCTCCCGGCGCGACGACCACAGCGGCCTCGGCGACTGGACCGTCTCACCGGAGGTCTGGCCGGACGGGCTGCACCCGCTCATCAAGCACGTCAGGTCGCGGGGCATGGACTTCGGCCTGTGGGTCGAGCCCGAGATGGTCAACCTGGACTCGGAGCTGGCCCGGGCCCACCCCGAGTGGCTGTTCTCCGCCGGCGGCCGGGTCGGCTACTCGTCCCGGTACCAGCATGTGCTGGATCTGACCCACCCGGAGGCGTACGCGCACATCCGGGACGCCCTGCTGGCGCTGCTCGACGAGTACGACATCGCCTACCTCAAGTGGGACCACAACCGCACGCTCGTGGAGGCGGGCCACGCGCCCGAGGGTCGGCCCGCCATCCACGGGCAGACGCTGGCCGTCTACCGGCTCATGGACGAGCTGCGCGCCGCCCACCCCGGGCTCGAGATCGAGTCCTGCGCGTCGGGCAGCGGCCGGGTCGACCTGGGGATCCTGGAGCACGTGCAGCGGGTGTGGGGCAGCGACACCAACGATCCGGTGGAGCGGCAGCAGATCAACCGGTACCTCAAGCTGCTGGTACCGCCGGAGCTGATCGGCGCCCACGTCAGCCCCTCGCCGTCGCACACCACGGGACGCGCGCAGACCCTGCAGTTCCGCGCGGAGACCGCGGTGTGGTGCCACTTCGGCATCGAGATCGACCTGCGCACCTCGTCGCCCGAGGAGCTCGCGGAACTCAAGTCCTGGATCGGCTTCTACCGCGAACACCGGCACCTGCTGCACGGCGGCACGGTCGTCAACGGCGACCACCCCGACGAGGCGATCTGGGTCTGCGGGGTGGTGGCCGCCGACCAGCGCGAGGCGTGCTACGGGGTGTCGACCCTGCGCCGGTCGGTCACCTGGCCGCCCGGCCCGGCGCTGCTGCCTGGCCTGGCCGATCACCTGCACTACCGCACGAGCCTCGCCCCCGAGGTCCAGCCCGCGCCGACGGGCACGCCGCTGCCGGAGTGGACGAGGGTACCGGGCGCCATGACCGGCGCCGTGCTGCGCCGGGCCGGCGTGCAGCTGCCCCGGCTGCTACCCGAGACGGGACAGGTCATCCGGCTGCGCGCGGACTAGGGCGCTGCCGCGACGGGCGGGCCCGCCCTCACGGCGACCGCTTGTCGCGGTGCGCCCAGGCCACCGATCCGGCCACCGAGATCCACCGCAGCCACACTCTCAGGTGAGGCCTGGCGCCGGGCGCTCGCAGGGCGGTGAGAAGCGCGATCAGGTACAGGGCGAGCGGGAAGATCCGCGCCCACGGATGGGTGACGAACGCCGAGAGCAGATAGCTGCCCACCAGCAGCAGGACCAGGTCGAACCGGTCGCCCACGGGGCCGCTGCGGTCGAGGCGCCGTGGGACACCGCGCCATACCCCCGAAGACGGCCGCCGAAACGGCGGTCAGGGGCCGAGTGCGGGCGGTTTGAACCCGCCTCGCCGGCCGGCTCCGGCCCCGGCGCGTGACCGCGTCGGGGCCGGAGCGGCACCTCACGCCAGGCGACGCATACCCTGCTCGATGGCCTCGATGATGCTGGGGCGCAGCTGGGCGGTCGAGATGATCGCGTCCACCGAGCCGACCCGGACCGCGCGCTGGATGCTGTGTACGCGGTCGAACTCCGCCGCCACCTCACCCAGCTTCTCCGCCCGCACCGACGCGGTCACCTCGGCCAGCGCGGAGTTGCGCGCCGCGCGCTCGGCACCGCTCGCCGCGGCGACCTGCGCCTGCAGGTCGGCGACGCGCGGATCGGTGGCCGTGCGGTTGTTCACCTCGGCGGAGAACACAACGGCCGCGGCCGGCGCACCGCCGAGCACGGACGCGAACGAGCCCTCCAGCGCCAGCACCGTCATGCTCGGGTTCAACGCCTTGGAGAACACCACGAACGCGCCACCGTGGTAGCGCGAGATCACGCAGAACACGATCGGACCCCGGAAGTTCACGATCGCGCGGCCGATCTCGGCGCCGTACTCCAGCTGCAGCTTGCGCATCGACTCCGGCGAGCCGTCGAACCCGGACAGGTTGGCCAGCACCACCAGCGGCCGGTTGCCCGACGCCGCGTTGATGGCCCGCGCGGTCTTCTTCGACGAGCGCGGGAACAGGGTGCCGGCGGTGTAGGCGTCCGGGCCGTCGGTGGGTGGGAAGCCGCGCCGCGGCACCGAACGCGACTCGATGCCGACGAGGCAGACCGGCCAGCCCCCGATGTGCACGTCCTGCACCGCCGAGGTCTCCGCGTCCGCCATGCCCGCCCAGCGCTCCAGCACCGGGTGGTCCTGGTCGGACAGGGCGCGCATCACCGAGCGGATGTCGAACGGCTTCTTGCGGTCGGGGTTGTGCTGGACGGAGAAGATCTCGCCGATCGTCGCGAACTCGCTGCCGGGCATGGCGTGCGGGAACGGGGAGACGTCGCGGTCGGCCGGGTCAGCGGTGTCCGCCCGGCGCGGTCCGGCTTCGCCCGGCAGGACGTAGGCGTGGGCGTAATGCGCCATCAGCACGTCGCGGGCGGCGGGCAGGTTCGGCGCCCAGTACTGGGCCTGACCGTTCGGGCCCATCACCCGGTCGTAGCCGCCGATGCCGAAGTTGTCCTCGGCCGAGACGCCACCGGAGAAGTCGAGGGACTGCTTGCCGGTGAGCACCATGGCCGAGTCGGGCGTCATGACCAGGATGCCCTTGGTGTGCATGAGCATCGTGGCCTCGGCGTTCCAGTACGGCTGGGCGCCCACGTTGATCCCCGCCACGACAACGTTGATCTCGCCGCCGGCCTGGGTGAACTCCACGATCCGCTTCAGCGCGGCGGCGACCCAGTCCATGTTCTCGGTGCCGGATTCCATCGAGATCCGGGCGCCCGCGGACAGCGCGAACCACTCCAGCGGCACCCGCATCCGCTCGGCCAGATCCAGCGCGGCGATCACCCGTGAGCACTCCGGCTCGGACAGCGCACCGAGCGCCTTCGTCGGGTCGCCCAGCAGCACCACCCGCGTGACACCCTCCGGGTACCGCGGGGTCGGCGTGCGCACCACGCCGGCGATGATCGCGGCGGTGTTGCGGCCCTTCGGCCGGTCCACCGGCACCAGCTCGCCGTCCGCCAGGTCGTGCTCGACGAACGAGCCGTCCGGGCCGGCGAGCATGTCCGTCAGCTCGTACGGGTAGACGTTGCCGCGCCGCGCCGCGCGCAGCACCTTCTGCCGGTAGTCGTCCAGCGGCAGTACCGGGTCGGTCGACGGCTGCCCGACGCTGAGCCGGGGGCCGTTGCCGGCGCTGGTCGCGATGCGCACCGCGATCTCGGTCAGCTCACCGCCGTCGCCGCGCTCGCGGGCGAGGAACTCGACCTCTTCCAGTCCGGCGCCGGCGGTGGTGGGCAGGATGCGGTGCGCGAGCATGCCCAGTTCGTCCGTGCTCAGGTCGCTCGGCGGCCAGACGTAGATGAAGATGCGGTTGGTGTCCAGCCGCCGGTTCTGCGGCCGCTGCGACTGCACGTTGCGGATCGCGTCGAGGCAGCCGGCGAGGGCGTTCTCCATGGTGGGCAGCGCGACGAGCCGACCGTCGGCCTCGCGCAGCGCCGTCAGGTCGCGGACCTGGGTCATCGCCACGAGGCGCTCGTCGGCCCGGTTCTCCCGCGCGACCGCCCGGAACAGGTAGATCTCCTCGTCGGAGGACGGCAGCCGGGTGAGGTCGAACTCGCGCCACCGTTCCAGCTGCATGGCCGCGGCGATGAGCGGGTGCAGCCCGCGGATCAGGCGATCCTCGGTGACCGCGTCGCCCTGCGGATGGAACGTGAAGTGGTGGTGCATCACGGCACCGGCGCTGCCGGCGACCGTGGTGGTGATCCGCTCGATCCCCGGCGGCAGCACCGCCGCGGCGAGGACCTCGCCGAGCCGCTCGGCCGTGGCGTCGACGTCGGCCGGCTGGTCCCGCCAGGTGAGGTAGAGGTCGGCGACCAGTTTGGCGTCCGCCGGCAGGTCCCGGGCCAACTCGGCGACCGCGCCGACCGCGTCCGGCAAGGCGGCGAAGTCGACGGCGGTGGTGACGACGTGGGTGTTGCCGGCGTGCTGGGCGGTGACGAACCGGCAGCCGGCGAGGTCGAGCGACCGGACGTCGGACAGCGAGCGGTTGCCGTAGTAGCGGCGGGTCAGCACCTCCAGCAGCGGTGCCTGGTCGTACCCCGGCCGGCCGATGCGCTGCCCGACCAGGCGGACCAGCGGCTCGGCGACGGCGACCATGGCCGCGATCCGGTCGGCGCGGTCCGGGGCGTCCGGGTTCCGGTCCAGGTAGCGCAGCTCGTGGCGGACCGCGACGTAGGCCTCCGCGCGGTTGCGCCGCAGCAGCGGCATGGCGAACCAGCGGAACACGACGCCGTGGGCCAGGTCGGAGACCGCCGGGAAGCGCACCTGGGTGGCCTCGACGAGGTGCTCCAGGGTCAGGCCGGCGCGCTCGCGCAGCGGATCCCTCGGCTGCGCCTCCTGCAGCCACTGCCGCAGCAGCGCCGAGATGACCCCGACGTCCGAGGAGGCCCGCTGCTGGGCCAGGAAGATCCGGAACACCGCGGACTCGAGCTCGGGCGTGCGGGTCAGCTCGGTCACGCCGTAGTGCGCGAGCACCCGGGTCAGCTTGGCCTGGAAGCCCTCGGTGAGGCCGGCCCGCTCGGCGTCGAGGCTCTGCAGGTAGCTGTGGAAGTATTCGCGGGGGCTGTGCACGTGACTCGACGGCTCTTCGAGCTGGCTCGCCGGCCTGTTGCGGCTCAGCTCGGACAGGTCCGCGAACGCGCGCAACAGGTCCAGCTCGCCGGCCAGGGGGCGGTTCGCCTCACCGAGTTCCTTGCGCGCGGCAAGGTACCCGGCGAGCACCCGGGTGCGGTCCTGCTGGTCGACGTCGTACCCGAGCACCAGGCTGAGCAGGTCCTGCAGGCCGCGCTCGGCGCGCTGGTTGGCGGTCGCCGAACCGTCCTCGGCCGGCAGGTCGATCTCGACCGCCTCCGTGTCCGCGCTCTGCGCGTCCGCCTCATCGCCGTCGCCCAGGGGCTCGAGCCACATCAACGGCGTCCCGGTCTCGATCTGGCTGCCCACGGAGACCGGCAGCTCCCGGACCCGGGCGCGGAACGGCGCGCGCAGCACCGTCTCCATCTTCATGCTCTCCACCACGAGCAGCGGCGCGCCGGCCTCGACCTCGTCGCCCACGGCCAGCGGGGTCGCGACCACCAGCGCGGGCCAGGGGGAGCGGATCACGCCGCCCTCGTCGAGGCTGACCCGGTGCGTGACGCCGTCGACCTCGACCAGGTGCGTCGGCCCGTGCACGCCGGTGACCAGGCGGAACCGGGCGCCGTTGACCGTGATCTGCCCGCTGTGCTCGTCGAAGCGCTCGACCTCGACGTCGGCCGGGTGCACGTCGCCGCCGCTGGAGATGCCCACCCGGAACCGCTTCTGGCCGATCCGGGCCACGTGCACGCGGTACCCGACGCCGCGCAGCTTGAGGTCCAGGGGCCGGCCGCTCTCGTGCTGCACCTGGGGCCGCCCGCCGTGCGCGGTGGACAGCAGGCGCTGCCTGGTGACCTCCTCCTCGTCCAGGTACGCCTCGATGGCCGCGGCGGCCAGCGCGATGGCCGAGTGCCGGTGCGAGACCAGCCGGCCCTCGCCCCGGACGCGGTCGATCCAGCCGGTGTCGGCGCTGGCGTCGATCACCTCGGGCTGGTCGAGCAGGTCGAGCACGAAGCTCTTGTTGGTCGCGCCGCCCTCGATGATCACCGTCGTCTCGGCCATGGCGCGGCGCAGGCGGCCCAGCGCCTCGTCGCGGTCCCGGCCATAGGCGATGATCTTCGCGATCATCGAGTCGAAGTCGGCGGGGATGCTGTCGCCCTCGGCCACGCCGGTGTCCACCCGGATGCCCGGACCGGCGGGCAGGGCAAGCCGCGCGATGCGGCCGGGGGAGGGCGCGAAGTCGCGGTCGGGGTCCTCGGCGTTGAGCCGGGCCTCGATCGCGTGCCCCAGTTCGGCCGGCTGCGCGCCCTCGAGCCGGCCGCCGGAGGCCACGTGCAGCTGCAGCTTGACCAGGTCGGTGCCGGTGGTGATCTCGGTGATCGGGTGCTCGACCTGCAACCGGGTGTTGACCTCGAGGAAGGCGAACAGCTTTTCGCCCGGGTGGTAGAGGAATTCGACGGTGCAGGCACCGCGGTAGCCGACGGCGTTGGCGAGCCGCTCGGCGGACTCCTTCAGCTGCGCGGTCTGCTCCGGGGCCAGCACCGGGGACGCGGACTCCTCGATGATCTTCTGGTTGCGCCGCTGCACCGAGCAGTCGCGCACGCCCAGCGCCCACGCCGTGCCCTGACCGTCCGCGATCACCTGGACCTCGACGTGCCGGGCGCCGGTGACCAGGCGCTCGAGGAACACCACGCCGGAGCCGAACGCGCGCAGGGCCTCCTGGCTGGTGCGCTCGTAGGCGTCGGTGAGGTCCGCCGGTGACGCGACGACGCGGATGCCGCGCCCGCCGCCGCCCGCGGTCGCCTTGAGCATCAGCGGGTACCCGACCTGCTCGGCCGCCTTCAGCGCGTCATCGAGCGTGGCGACCTCGCCGCGGCTCCACGGCGCCACCGGGACGCCGACCTCTTCGGCGATCAGCTTCGCGCCGATCTTGTCGCCGAGCTTGCGCATCGCCTCGGCACTCGGCCCGATGAACGTGACGCCGATCCGGTCGCACAGCTGCGCGAACGCCGGGTCCTCGGCGACGAAGCCCCAGCCGACCCAGGCCGCGTCGGCTCCGGTCTCGACGAGCGCGCGCTCCAGCTTGGCGAGGTCGAGGTAGGGCCGGGCCGCCGCGGGGCCCAGCGGGTAGGCGATGTCGGCCTCGCGCACGAACATCGCGGTCCGCTCCGCGTCGGTGTACAGGGCGACGGTCTCGATCCGAGTTCCGGTTTGTGCGGAAAGATCCCGCACTGCGTGGATGAGCCGCATCGCGGACTCTCCTCGGTTGACGATGGCGACACGTCTGAACACCGGCTGATTCCTCCCCGAGTTGTCAGTGAAGGCGACGTCGAAGCCGCGGGACGTCGCCTGTACCGGCATACACCCTGCCCCTATACCGCCGGGTACACCACATCGTCGCGGACACTCCCGCGAACGATCAGTTGTAGAAACTCTACAAAAATCGGTGTCGGCCAAACAGTACGGGAGGCGATTCACTTGGCGATTAGGGGTCGCCACGGGGGGAGGCGCGTCACCCGTCCCGCTGGTGCGTATCCGCTGGCGGCGGGTAGTCCCGGCCGTTCAGGGCCCGGTAGACGAACCGGGTGATGGCCTCGACGGCCTCGTCCTCGGGAACGTCGGACCACACCCGGGTGAGGCCGTCCATCAGCACGCCCATCATCGTCAGGCTGGCCTCGGGGGTGGCCGGCAGGTTGTGCACGTGCTCCAGATGGCTGGTCAGGTCGTCGATCTGCGCCCGGCGGAAACGCTCGACGACACCCGCGAAGTCCCCGCTGACCAGCGCCGCCTGGCTCAGCGCGAGCATGGTCGGGGCGTGCGCGTGGTACACGCGCCAGAAGGCGGCCACGTGGTAACGGATCGCGTCGGGGTCGGAGAAGTCCGCCTCGTGCTCCTCGGTCCCGGCCAGGGCGTCGCCCGTCGCGGCCACGTCGGCCAGGAGCGCCTCGAGCAGCTCTTCCTTGCTGGCGAAGTGGTTGTAGAACGAGCCGGCCGCCCGCCCTGCCTCCGCCGTGATGTCGGTGATCTTGGTGTTGAGGTAGCCGCGGGTCGCGAACAGGCGCTTGGCGGCGTCGATCAGCGCCACCCTCGTGTCTGCCGCCTGCTCCGCGCGCTTCACCTGTCCACCTCCTTGACATCGCACGCTATCAGCGCCCAAGCTGAATTCACTTTCACTGAATGGAGATTCACCCATGAAGGTACTCATCGCGGGTGCCGGCCCCACCGGGCTGACCCTGGGGATCGACCTGGCCCGGCGCGGCGTCGAGGTGCGCGTCGTGGACAAGGCCACCGAGTTCTTCGCCGGCTCCCGGGGCGACGGGATCCAGCCGCGCACGCTGGAGGTCTTCGACGATCTCGGGGTGCTGGACGCCGTGCTGGCCGCCGGGGCGCCGATGGCGCCGATCCGGGTGCACCTGGACGGCCGGGTCGTGGACGAGCGGCGGATGGTCGAGCCGCGCGAGCCCAGCCCGGGCGTGCCCTACCCGAACCCGTGGGTGCTCGGCCAGTCACAGCTCGAGGGGATCCTCCGCGCGCGACTGCTCGACTTCGGCGTGCGCGTCGAACTCGACACCGAGTTGGTCGGCCTGGAGCAGGACGGGGACGGGGTGACCGCGCGGCTGTCGACCGGGCGGGTGGGCCGGTTCGACTACCTGGTCGGGGCCGACGGCGGCGCCAGCTTCGTGCGCAAGGCGATCGGAGTGGCGTTCCCGGGTACCACCGACGAGTCCTTCCGGATGCTGCTCGGGGACGTGTGCGCGCCGGAGCTCGACGCGGGCGTCGGCCACTGGTTCGCCGCGGCGGACGACCCCATGTCGGGCGTGGTGCTGACCCCGCTGCCGGGCATCGGGATGTTCCAGTTCGGCATGCCGCTGGGGGAGGGTGACGACGCCTCGCTGGAGACGATGCAGGCCGTCCTGGACCAGTTCTCGGCCGGCGTGCGCCTGACCAGGCACGGCTGGTCGACGGTGTGGCGGCCGAACGTGCGGCTGGCGCAGCGGTACCGGGTGGGGCGGGTGTTCCTGGCCGGCGACGCCGCGCACGTGCACCCGCCGACCGGTGGGCAGGGCATGAACACGGGTGTGCAGGACGCCTACAACCTTGGCTGGAAGCTGGCCGGGCAGACCGCGCTGGACAGCTACGAGGCCGAGCGGCGGATGGTCGCGGCGCGCGTGCTCGGCGTGAGCACCGAGCTGATGAACCGGTACACCGAGGGCCGCGAGGACGCGTACAAGCGCGGCGAGGAGGGCTTCGGCCTGAACATCACGTACCGTGCCCCGGACGCCGCCGGGCCGCTGGTCTCGGGCGACCGCGCCCCGGACGCCCCGGTCCTGGACGCGAGCGGAAAGCGGATCCGCCTGTTCGACCTCTTCCGCGGGCCGCACGTCACCCGCCTGTCCTTCGGCGTGCCCGCCCCCGAGCAGGAGCACGCCTACGCCGTGCTGCGCCCCGACGCGCGGCCGGACGACGGTTCGTACGGCGACGCCTCGTACGGCGACGCGCGGTACGTCGTGGACGTCGAGGGCCATGCCTTCTCGGGCTACGCAGCCTCGCCGGGCGACAGCTTCCTGATCCGCCCGGACGGTTACCTGGGCTGAGGAGAAACCCGGGCGCAGGGCCGCGGCCGGCGGCGAACACGTCTTGACGGGCCGTCGGCGACGGAGTTTGATCGCCATTAGTCAACGTCGATTGCCCGATCGCGTTCCGGATACCAGCCGGCGCGCTCCGACCATCCGCGACGAAGCGGCGGCCGGTGCGCGCGCGCCGGAGGTATACCCGCTCACGGACCGCAGTGGTGTGACGCACCGTACCGCAGGTCCAGGAGGACTCGATGAGACAAACACCCCACGATGCCGCGCGCCGCCTGCTCGGCGCGTTCGCCGCGGCCGTACTGACCACGACCGCGCTGGCGGCGGCCCCGGCCGATCCCGCGCTCGCCGACCCCGCCGCGGGGGCCACCCCGCCGTTCGCCAGCTATGAGGCCGAGGCCGGCGCCCTCGGCGGCGGCGCCACGGTGGTGTCGCTGACCGCGGCGCCCACGACGCAGTACTCCAGCGCGGCGCTGGAGGCGTCCGGGCACGCGTACGTGCGGCTGACCGGCACCGGCCAGAGCGTGCAGTGGACCAACGCCACCTCGGCGCCGATCAGCGCCATCAACCTCCGGGCCAGCATCCCGGACTCCCCGGACGGCAGCGGCACCACCGCCACGCTCGACCTGTACGTCAACAACACCTTCCGGCAGGCGCTGAACCTCAACTCCCGGCAGAGCTGGTTCTACGAGGGCAACAACAACTACAACGGCAGCGACCAGAACCCGTCCGACGGCGACCCGCGCGACTTCTTCGACGAGTTCCGCACGTTCATCACCGGCGCGCCGATCGCACCCGGCGCGACGCTGACCCTCAAGCGGGACGCGGCCAATACGGCGGCCTTCTACGACCTCGACGTGGTCGACGTGGAGAACCCACCCGCGCCGCTGAGCCAGCCGGCCAACTCCATCTCCATCACGAGCTGCGGCGCCGTCGCGGACAACAACCCCACCAACGGATCCGGCGACGGCGGGGCGGTGGACAGCACCGGGGCCATCCAGAACTGTGTCAACCAGGCGCAGTCGCAGCACAGGACGCTGTGGATCCCGGCCGGCACCTTCTACCTCAAGGGCACGACCGGGTTGCAGGCCACCGGCATCACCATTGCCGGCGCGGGGGTCTGGTACAGCACCATCTACCGGGACGTCCCGCTGCCCAACAACACCCCGCTGGCCGCCCTGTTCAACCTGACGTCGTGCACGGTGCGGGATTTCCACCTCGACTCCGACGCGCGCAGCCGCGCCATGGTTGACGGCGGCGGTGGGGCGATGGACACCACCGGCACGAACTGGGTCGCCGATGACATCTGGAGCCAGCACGTCGAGTCCGGCTTCTGGGCCTCGGGCACCGGCGGAACCGTCGAGAACAGCCGACTCACCGCGATCTGGGCCGACGGCATCAACCTCAACAACGTCTCGCTGAACAACTCCGTCGGCAACAACCTCACCGCGACGAACAACTTCGTGCGCGGCACCGGTGACGACGGCATGGCCATCAACTCCGTCAACTACAACACCGACTCCGGCGGCAACCGGACCTACTACACGCCCATGTCGCACATCACGATGACCCACAACACCATCGTCGCGCCCTGGGGCGGCAAGGGCATCGGCATCTACGGCGGTAGCGGCCAGGACGTCGAATACAACTACATCTCCGACACCGCCCGCTACATCGGCCTGGGCGCCGGCCGCTTCGGCGTCAACGGCAGCGATCTGCTCGGCGCCACGGTCAACGGCAACGTGGTGGTCCGCTCCGGCGGCAACGCCTACAGCCAGGGCCAGCCCGCCCTGCACATCGGCAACGGCGGCGACGGCCAGAACGTCGGCGTGGTCGACCACGTCACCGTCACGAACAATACGGTCACCGCCGCCCTCTACGACGGCATTGGCTTCTCCACCTCCACGAACACGGTGCTGCAGAACAACACCGTCGACTCGCCGTGGCGCAACGGCATAGTCGTCGCCCCGCCGTTCTACCCGGCACCCAGCGGGTCGGCCAGCATCACCGGCAACACCGTGACCGGGCTGCGCTCGGGACAGTCCGCGTTCACCAACAACTCCGGCGGCTTCGCCGCGTCCGCGAGCGGCAACAGCTGGCAGGGCGGCGCGAGTCCGGAGGGCCCGTACGGCGGCACCGCCGCGGCCATCCCCGGCGTCGTGCAGGCCGAGAACTACGACACCGGCGGCAGCGGGGTGGCCTACAGCGTCACCGCGGCGGGCGGCACGGCCAACGGTTACCGGGCCGACGGCGTCGACCTGGAGTCCACTTCGGACACCAGCGGCGGCTACAACCTCGGCTGGACCGGCGGCGGCCAGTGGTTCCGGTACACCGTCAACGTCGCGTCGGCCGGCACGTACACGCTCAGCGCCCGGGTCGCCGCGCCGGTTGCCGTGAACGACGCGCTGCACCTCGCCGACGCGTCCGGGGCCAACCTCACCGGCGGCGTCAACCTCCCGGCCACCGGCGACTGGCAGAACTGGACCACGGTCACCGCCCGGCTGACCCTGCCCGCCGGTCGGCAGGTGCTCACGCTGGCCGAGGACAACGCCGGCTGGAACGTCAACAGCCTGCGTTTCGACGCCACCGGCGGCGGACCCACCCCGACGAACCTGGCGGCCGGCCGGCCCACGAGCGAGTCCTCACACACCGACGTGTACCCGTCCTCCAACGTGACGGACGGGAACCAGAACTCGTACTGGGAGAGCACGAACAACGCGTTCCCGCAGTGGGTTCAGGTGGACCTCGGGTCGGCCCAGTCCGCCGACCGGGTGGTGCTGCGGCTGCCGGCGTCGTGGGGAGCGCGCGACGAGACGCTGTCGCTGTCCGGCTCGACCGACGGGTCGACCTTCACGACCGTCAAGGCGTCGGCGACATACACCTTGTCGCCGGCCGGGAACGATACGGTCACCATCACGTTCCCGGCGGTCCCCGAGCGGTACTGGCGGGCCACCATCACCGCCAACACCGGCTGGCCCGCCGGCCAGGTCTCCGAGTTCGAGGTCTGGAACCAGTAGGGCGGCGGACCCGAACCGGGCGCCGTCGAGCCGCGGTTCGACGGCGCCCGGCCGCGCCGAACGGGCGGCCGGCTCAGGCGATTTTCAGGAACCGCGTGGTCACGCCCGCGGCGGCCTGCACGGCCGATCGGATGGCAGCGGCGGAGTCGAGGATCCCCACGGCGGCCAGGTCCGCCGGCTCCGCGGCGACGACGTGCACCCCGCCCTCGGCCGGGACCTCGGGGATGCCCGCGTTGACCAACAGTTGCCGCATCGGAGCCTCCAGCGCCTCCTTCACAATTTTCATGCCGGTGACGCGGTCGGTCGCCGCTTCCGGGATGCTCAGCGCCAGGGCGGCCTGCCGGAACGCAACCCCGCCCCCCGGCCGACATCGCCAGCGCTGGATGGTCAGTCGCGCGGCGACATCGGCCGGCGGACCGCCGACTGCCACGAACCGCTACGAGGAGAGCCGCACCCGCTCGGCCTGGGGGCCCTTCTGGCCCTGCCCGATCTCGAACTCGACCCGCTGGCCGTCCTCCAGGGACTTGTAGCCATCCATCTCGATCGCGCTGAAGTGCACGAACACGTCCTGGCCGCCGTCGACAGCGATGAAGCCGTAGCCCTTCTCGTTGTTGAACCATTTGACAGTTCCAGAGGCCATTGCCACTCCTTGGGCTCGACGGCAGTGCGGCTCATGATAGGCGGTACGCGCAGGGGCGTCGATACCGTAATTCGTGCCCCACGCGCGCCCGCAGGAACGTCTATGCTGGCCCCTACCCGTGGGAGTGGGTGGGGGTGCGTGCCTTCGCCACGACCCGGCTCCGGCCGTGCCCGCCCCCCAATCGCGAAGGGAAACAGCCATGAGCCGCGACGTCCGCGCCATCTTCGCCGACATCGACACCGCCGATCCGGATCGGTTCGTCGCACACCTCACCGACGACGTCGTGTTCCGGTTCGCCAACGCCGATCCGGTCGTCGGGCGGGCCGAGGTCAGGGACGCCGTGGCCGGCTTCTTCGCCACCATCGGCGGGCTCACCCACCACGTCATCAACGTCTGGGACGTCGGAGACACCTCGATAGCGCAGATCGACGTGGAGTATGTGCGCAAGGACGGGCGGCACGTCACCGTGCCGAACTCGGACATCCTCACGTTCCGCGGCGACCTCGCCAGCCACTGGCTGATCTACATTGATCTCGCGCCGGTCTTCGCCTGAGGGCACCGCACCATGGATCACCCGGTGCCGATCGACCCCACCCGGCCGAGCCCGGCCCGCATCTACGACTACCACCTCGGCGGCGCTCACAACTACGCCGTCGATCGGCGGGCGGCCGAGCGGGTCACCGCGATCATGCCGGAGCTGCCGCTGATCATCCGGGCGAACCGGGCCTTTCTGCACCGCGCGGTGCGCTCACTCGTCGACGCCGGCATCCGGCAGTTCCTCGACCTCGGCTCCGGCATCCCGACGGTGGGCAACGTGCACCAGGTCGCCGCGCCCGGGTCGCGAGTGGTCTACGTCGACGTCGATTCGGTGGCGGTGGCGCACGCCCAGTCGCTGCTGGCCGGCCACGACGACGCCGGTGTGGTCCGGGCCGACCTGCGCGACGTGCCGTCGGTGCTGGGCGCGCCCGAGGTCCGCCGTCTGATCGACTTCGCGCGGCCGGTGGGCGTGTTGATGGTGGCCGTGCTGCACTTCGTGCCCGACCGCGACGACCCCGCCGGCATCGTGGCCGCCTACCGCGACGCCGTCGCCCCCGGCAGCTACCTGGTCGTCTCCCACGGGGCGGCCTCCGAGGACGAGCGGGCGCCGGTGACCGCCGACGCGGCGGCCGACGCCTACTCCCGCAGCGTCTCGGAGTTCACCCTGCGCACCCGCTCGCAGGTCGCCGGCCTGTTCGCCGGGTTCGAGCTGATCGACCCCGGCGTGGTGTACGTGAACGAGTGGCGCCCGGATGACCCCGGCGGCGAGCCCGCCCGGCGGCTGGCGCAGCTGGTCGGCGCCGGCCGGAAACCGTAGCGCGCCGCTCGGGCGGTGGCGGTTGGTGAATATTCACCGTCTTCGTCACCAGTCGAAAGCGCGCCGCGAACCGCTCCGACACTAGCTCGATGCGCCCGCCCACCGGGCGGCGGTACGGTTCGCGGCATGTCGCGTATCGGCCGTACCACCTGGGGAATTGTCCTTGCCGTGACTGGATTACTCGTCGGCGTCGCGGGTCCGGCGGTGCCGGCCGTCGCCTCGCCGGCCCAGCTGGGTAGCGGCACCGTGCTACGCGGCATCGACCTGCAGAAGGCGACCATTCCGGAACTCGAGCAGGCCATGGCCACCCACCGGCTGAGCGCGACCGAGCTGACCGCCTTCTATTTGAACCGGATCCGGCAGCTCAACCCGACGCTGCACGCCGTGGTGAGCACCGCCCCGCTGGCGCTGGCCGACGCCGTGGCCAGCGACCTGATCCGCAGGACCCGTGGCCCGCGCGGGCCGCTGGAGGGCATCCCGATCCTGCTCAAGGCGAACATCGACACCGCCGACCTCCAGCCGACCACGGCCGGCTCGTACGCGCTGGCGGGGTCGAAGCCGGCGCGGGACGCGGCCCTGGTGTCCAAGCTGCGCGCGGCGGGCGCCATAATCCTCGGCAAGACCAACCTGACCGAATGGGCGGCCTTCCGCGACGGGGGAGTGTCCAGCGGGTGGAGCGCGGTCGGTGGAGCGACCGCCAACCCCTACGTCCTGGACCGTAGCCCGTGCGGGTCGAGCAGCGGCTCCGCGGTGGCCGTCGCGGCGGCACTCGCGACCGTGGCGATCGGCACCGACACCAACGGCTCGATCCTGTGCCCGTCCGGCATCAACGGACTGGTCGGCGTGCGCCCCTCGCTGGGCCTGGTCAGCCGGACCGGGGTGGTACCCATCTCCGCCGAGCAGGACACTCCCGGTCCGATGGCGCGCAACGTGACCGACGCGGCGACCGTGCTGTCGGTCATCCAGTCGGTGGACCCGACTGACCCGGCGACGGTGGCGGCCGGAGCCAACACCACCCGGCAGTACCAGCAGGACCTGAACCCGGACGCGCTGCGGGGCAAGCGGATAGGCATCTGGCGGAGCGGCCGGAACCCCGACGTGACCCGGGTGACCGATGAGGCCGTCGCCGCCCTGCAGTCGATGGGCGCCACGGTCGTGGACAACGTGCGCATCAACCTCGGCCAGGCCGACGCCGACCAGAACCAGGCGCTGCTGGTGGAGTTCAAGCACGACATCAACGCCTACCTGGCCAAGACGCCCGGTTCGCACCCCCGCGACCTGGCCGGGTTGATCGCGTTCAACGAGCAGCACGCCGACGTGGAGCTGCCCTACGCCGGGCAGCAGGACTTCATCAACGCGCAGGCCACCAGCGGCGACCTGACCGACCCCGCGTACCTGCAACTGCGCGCCCAGACGACCGCACAGGCTCGCGCCGGCGTCGACAGCGTCCTGGCGGCCAATGACCTCGACGCCATCTACATGCCGGCCAACGGCCCCGCCCAACTCAATGCCCCGTCCGGTGTCGCCGGTACCGGCGGCGTGGTCACCTCCAGCCCGGCGGCGCTCACCGGGTACCCGGCGGTGACCGTGCCGGCCGGCTTCACCGCCGACGGCATCCTCCCGCTCGGCGGCCAGTTCCTCGGGCCACAGTTCAGCGAGCCGGACGTGCTGTCCTACGCGTACGCCTTCGAGCAGGCGACCCAGGTGCGCCGGCCGCCGACGTTCCTGCCCACCCTGCCCACGGCCGCCGGAACGCCGGCCGCCGCACACTGACCCGACTCACCGCCGGCCCGGCCCGGCCTGGCTGACTGCGGCCCCCGGCTCATCGCGGCCCCCGGCTCATCGCGGCCCCCGGCTCATCGTTGATTCGATGAGCCGGGGGCCGCGTACAGCGGGGAGCGCCGGTTGAGGGCACCCGATGCGCGGTAGTAGAGGTTGGTGACCGAGATGAGGATGCCGGTCGTGACGGCGTAGAGCGTGGTGGTCAGCGCCGGCACGGCGTCCACCGGCAGGGTGTACGCCATGGCCAGGCGTGCCGCCGCGTCGGCCAGCAGTGCGACGCCCCACATCACCGTCGAGACGCGCCACATGCGGCGGAAGCGCGGGGCCGCGCTCCACAGCCGCTCCCACGACCCGGGCCACCCCCAGCGCCCCTCCAGCATCGGGCGGGTGAACTGGTAGGACAGCGGCCGGCGGGTCCACAGGCTGCCGATGAACCACAGCCCGGCGAGTCCGGTCACCCACGCCTCCCGGGCCAGCAACAGCCGCGCGCTGCCGCTGATCAGCGCCACGCCGACGCCGAGCAGCATTACGGTCAGCGTGAACACGGCCAGGCCGTCGGCCCGCCGGTCGCGCAGTACCCGCCCGAGGACGATGGCGCCGGACACGATCGCGCCGGCCAGCAGCGCCGCGAAGGCCCCGAGCCCAGCCCAGCGCAGCCCGTAGTACGCCGCGACGGGCACCACCACGTCGGCCAGTACGCGCGCCAACACCCGGCGCCCGCTCGGCTGGGGGCGGTCGTTGCCGTTACCCGTCAGAGATCCGGTCATGCCGAAACGCTAGGCGCCGCGGGCCTCGCGCGGATCGGTCCAGGGATCGGACCGCGGCTCCGCCCGCTGGCCGAGGCGCGGGACCCCGCGGGTACGCCGTGCGGCGCCCGCGCCTCGTTCTCGGGGATGAGCGCGACGCTGGCCGTCGCACGCCCGGCTCGCGGGCTCGGTAGCGCCAGCGGGCTCAGTCGCCCTGGCGGCTCGGTCGCGCCGACGGTTTAGCAGCGCCAGCGGGTCAGTAGCGCCAGCGGGTCCGCTCGACGATGTCCTCGTCGGTGGCCCCCTCGAAGAGGGCCAGTTCGCCGCGGCGCACCACCGCCACCGTGTCGATGAGCTGCGGGCCGAGCGCCTCGGCGAGCACCGGATCGGACTCGAACGCCTCGACCGCCCGCGACAACGTGCCGGGCAGCGGCGCGATGCCCCGCGCGGCGCGGTCCGCCTCGTCGAGCCCGGCGGGGTCGACCTCGACCGGGTCGGGTAGGCGCAGCTCCTCGGCGATGCCGGCCCGGCCGGCGGCCAGCAGGGCGGCCATCAACAGGTACGGGTTGGCGGCCAGGTCGAAGCACTTGACCTCGACGTTGGCGGCGGTGGCCCGCTCGCCCACCGAACCGGTGACCAGGCGCACGGCCGCCTCCCGGTTTTCCCGACCCCAGCAGGCGAACGCGCCCGCCCAGTGCGACGGCACCAGTCGCAGGTAGCTGCCCGCAGACGGGGCGCCGATGGCCAGCAGCGCCGGCAGCCGGGTCAGGATGCCCCCGATGAAGCTCTCCCCGATGCCGGTCAGCCCGTACGCCCGGTCGCCGCCGGACATCAGGTTGGTGCCGTCCCGCCACAGGCTGAGATGCACGTGCCCGCCGTTGCCGACCCCGCCGGCGAGCACCTTGGGCGCGAAGGTGGCCCGCAGCCCGTGACGGGCGGACAGCGCGCGGATGACCTCGCGTACCAGCACGGAGGAGTCGGCGGCGCCGACCGGATCCTCGGCGGCGACCGACACCTCGTACTGGCCCGCCGCGTACTCCGGATGGATCTGCTCGACGACCAGGCCGGCGGTGGCCAGCGCGGCCAGCACGTCGCGCAGGTAGTCTGGCAGCGCGCTCAGCCGGGCCATCCCGTACGCCGGGCCCGCCCCGGCCGGTATGAACTCGTCGCCGGTACCGCTGGACACGCACCACTCCACCTCGATGGCGGCCCGGACCGACAGGGCCTGTGCGGCCAGCCGCTCGACCTCGCGCCGGGCCAGCCCGCGCGCGTCCAGCGGGTGCACCGCCCCGTCCTGGTCGTACCGGTCCGCCGGCGCCCAGGCCCAGCCGTGCGCGACCGCGAACCGGGTCAGCCGGTCCAGATCCGGATACAGCCGCAGATCGCCGACGGGGCCGCCGGCGAAGCGCCCGCGCACCAGCGAGTCGTCGTGCAGGAAGATGTCGAAGACCGGTGAGGCGCCGATGCCCCAGGCGGCGGCGTGCGGCAGCCGGGCCACCGGTACCGCCTTGACCCTGGCGATGCCGCTGGTGTCCACCCAAGTCACGGCGATCCCGACCACGCCCTGTTCGGTGAGGACGGCGGCGACGTCGCGGGCCTGGTCGGCCCTTCGGGAACGATCGAACTCTGTCATCGCGGTTGGTTCCCGGGGCGCATTCACGAACCTATATTAAGGTCACCATCTGGCGAATGGAGTAGCCGTGGCCGTGCCCTCGAATCCCGGTGTCCCCGCTGCGGACGCCGTGTCCGATCCCACCACCCGACCGGTTGGCCTGCGCCGCTCCCTGAGCGTCTGGCAGGCGGTCGGGCTGTCCGTGGCCCTGATGGCGCCGAGCATGGCGGCGAACATCAACCCCCAGGCGACCGCGTCCAGCGTGGGACGGGCGGTACCGCTGGCCTTCCTGCTCTCGGCGGTCGGCGTGCTGCTGGTCGCGTACGTCTTCGTCCGGCTCTGCCAGCACTTCCAGCATGCCGGCTCGGTCTACGCGTTCGTCGGTGCCACGCTGGGCGCCCGCGCCGGCGTGGTGGCCGGCTGGGGCCTGCTCGGCACGTACACCTTCTACGGCGTGGTCACCTCGTCGGCGGCCGGCATCTTCGGCACCGCCTTCCTGCAGAAGATCGACGTGTGGCCGCACCCGCCGACCTGGGGGCCGTTCGTGCTCGCCTTCGTCGCGCTGGCGCTGGCCTGGCTGCTGACCGTCATGCCCGCCAAGCGGGGCACCAGCGTGCTGCTGACCGTCGAGGGGCTGACGGTCGCGCTGATCCTGGTGGTCACCGTGGTGGTGCTGGTCCGGCTGCTGTCCGGTACCGCGCCCGGGGACCGGCACGCCACGCTGAGCGTGTTCACCGTGCCCCCGGGTACCGGCGGCTCCGCGGTGTTCCTCGGCGCGGTCTTCGGGTTCCTGTCCTTCGCCGGCTTCGAGGCCGCCGCGACGCTGGGCGAGGAGGCCGCCCATCCGCGCCGGGACATCCCGCGCGCGATCCTGGGCACCGCCATCTTCGGCGGCGTGTACTTCGTGGTGGTGACCGCGGTCGAGGTGATGGGGTTCGGCGCCGACCAGTCCGGCGTGGCCCGGTTCACCAGTTCCCCGTCGCTGCTGGGCGATCTGGGCAGCACCTATGTCGGGGCCTGGGTCGGCGATGTCATCACGGTCGGCGCGGCGGTCAGCGCGTTCGGCTGCTGCCTGGCGTGCGTGGTCGGCGGGTCCCGGCTGCTGTACGCGCTGGCTCGGGACACGGCGGGCCGGCGGGGCATCGGGGAGGTGTCCGGCAACGGCACGCCCGCGACCTCCGCCGCCATCATCGTGGTCGCGATGGCGGCGATCATCGGAGTGTGTGTCGCGTTCTTCTCCGCCAAGCCGACGGACACCTTCGCTTGGTCGGGGACGATCGGCACGCTGATGGTGTTGGTGGTGTACGTGCTGACCACCCTCGGCGCGATCTGGCTGCTGTTCGTGCGGCGGCTGATGCGGGTGCCCGGCTGGCAGGTGATCATCCCGCTGGCCGCGCTCGCGGTCCTCGGCTACACCCTGTACCGCAACGTCATTCCGTACCCCGCCAGCGGTCCGGCCCGGTGGTTCCCGGTCGTCGGCGGGATCTGGCTGCTCGTCGCGGTGCTCGCGGTGCTGGCCCTGCCGGGGATGGCCCGCCGGCTCGGCGCTCGGTTGACCGCGGACGGCCTCGCCCCGCCCGAGGGGCGGCCGGGCGACCCACCACGCCTGTTCACCCAACGAGACACCGACGACGCCGACGACGCCGGGCAGCCCGCGGCGGGCGGTGGTGTGGCCGGCGGTGGTGTGGCCGCGAGCGACTGATGCCGCGCACGGAATTGCTGCCCGCCGTGGCGGGACTGTCGCTGTTCGACCACCACTGCCACGGTGTGGTGCCCGCCGACCTGACGCGCGAGGAGTTCGAGGGGCTGCTCACCGAGGGCGATCGGCCGCATCCCGGCGGGTCCCTGCTCGATTCGCAGCTCGGTCTGGCCCTGCGGCGCTGGTGCGCCCCGCTGCTCGACCTGCCGAGGCACGCCGAGGCCGAGGAGTACCTGAGCCGGCGGGCGGAGCTGGGCCACGCCGAGGTCACCGGGCGCATGCTGCGCGCCTCCCGCCTGGGCGCGCTGGCCGTGGACACCGGCTTCACCCCGCTGCCGCTGCTGTCCCCGGCCGAACTCGGCGTGGCGGCCGGTGCCCCGGCCTACGAGATCGTCCGGCTGGAGCCCGTCGCCGAGGGGATCGCCGCGGCGGGCGGCACGGCCGCGGGATTCCCCGACGCGGTGCGTGCCGCCCTGGCCGAGCGGTCCCGGCACGCGGTGGGGGCCAAGTCGATCGCCGCGTACCGCGTCGGCCTGGAACTGGCCGGGCGGCGCCCCACCGATCCGGAGGTCGTCGCGGCAGCCGGCCGTTGGCTACGTGGATTGCGGCCGGGCGCACCGGTGCGGCTGGCGGACGAGGTGCTGCACCGCTTTCTCATCTACACCGCGCTGGACCTGGGTCTGCCGGTGCAGATCCACAGCGGCCTCGGCGACCGCGACGTACACCTGCACCGGTGCGATCCGCTGCTGCTCACGGATCTGCTGCGGGACACCGAGGCGGCCGGGGTGCCGGTGCTGCTCCTGCACAACTACCCGTACCACCGCCACGCGGGTTACCTGGCCCAGGTCTTCTCGCACGTCTACCTGGACGTGAGCCTGGCCCTGCACAACGTCGGCCGGCGGGCGGGTGCGTTGCTGGAGGAGGCCCTGGAGCTGGCCCCGTTCGGCAAGCTGCTGTACGCGTCGGACGCCTTCGCGCTGCCCGAGCTGTACTACCTCGGCGCCGTGCTGTTCCGGCGCGCGCTGTCCGATCTGCTGTCCGAGGGACTGGTCGACGACGCCTGGAGCGAACACGACGCCGGCCGGATCGCCACGATGATCGGCGGCGACAACGCGCGTCGCGTCTACCGGCTGCCGCACCCCGACTCCTGACGCGCGGCGTCCCGGCCGGTGGGTTCCCGGCCGGGACGCCTCACTCGAGCGCCTCAGGGTTGGCTGGTGTAGAGGGGCATCATCACGCCGAGGCCGCGCTTGGACTTCGTCGCCACGTCCGCCGACGACAGGTTGCGTACCACGCCCGCCTGCACCTCCTCGACCTGGGTCTTGAAGTTACCGTCCGGTGTGGACGGATTCGTCGACAGCGTCAGGTAGTTGGTCACCGCGTAGATGAAGGACGCCCTGGAGTTGTTGACGACGAACGCGGCCTGGTTGACGGGCATCTTGTCCACCGGATACACGAGCCCACCGAGCACCTCGGTCTGGCCGCCCAACTCGGTGTCGATTCCGGCCGCGACGTGCGCGGCGTCTCCCGCCTTCTCCAGCTTGTACCCGAGGACCCACAGGTTGCCGCCCTGGTTCAGTACCTTTCTGGTGATGCCCTCGGTGTCCAGTTGCCGGGCGTAGACGTTCTGCTTGTGCAGGATCTCCCAGTTGGCCCCGTCGACGTCGTTGATGAACAGGTCACCGGTGCCGTTGATCCCGTTCTTGTACACCGACCCGGTGTCGGTCTTCAGTCGGTTGAAGACCGAGTCCTCGATGGTGACCGGGCTCGCCGACTCGTCCTCCAGGTACCGCAGGCCGGTGAAGTAGATGCTGGTGTTGTTGGGATTGCCGAAGCGGAAGTGGTCCAGGCTCACGCTGGCCGTGTTCTCGAACAGCAGCATGGGGTTGACCGTGGTGCCCTGGAACGAGGGACCGGGCAGCAGATTCGAGGAGAAACCCTCGATCTCGCGCACGTTCTTGTTGACGACGATGGTGGAGTCGATGAGGTACGTGCCGGTGGGGAAGTAGATGGTGGTGGCGCCGGAGGCGATGGCACAGTTCACCGCGGCGGAGCTGTCTGTCTTACCGGTCTTGTCCGCGCCGAACGTGACGACGTTCGCCCACTTGGTCTTGTCCGACTCCTGGAACTCCGGTGAGTCCGCGACGGGCAGGCCGAGCGACGCGGTGCCCCCGCCGAACTGGGTGAACGGTGGCCCGGAGTCGTACTCCGCGACCGACAGGCCGGCGACGGGACTGCCACTCGCGTCCTGAATCACGGACCGGTACGCGCTGGTGGTGGCGTCAACGCCGCGGGCGTACAGCGTCTGGGAGTTCTGGATGGCGGAGACGCCGGCCTTTCCGCCGGTGAGGTGCGCGTCGACGAGGGTCACCAGGCCGAAGAGGTTCGACGCGAAGCTGCCGGAGTTCTGGATGACCGGGACCGTGTCGCTGGAGGTGAGGTTCTCGATGTTCAGCACGTTGTCGGTGTTGCTGATGCCGACCGTCGTCTGGTTCTCCAACTCCAGGTTCTGGAACGTCGTCGAGTACTGGGCGTTCGCCGCCTTGATGCCGTAGGCGAAGCCGTCGATGATGACGTTCTTCATCAGGCATGGCCCGTTGGAGTCGCGGGTCAGGTCCAGGCCGACCGCGCCGACGTGGCTGGGATCGCTGGACCGCAGCGTGACGTTGCGCAGGCCGCAGTAGTTGTTGCCGAGGTAGTCGAGAGCGGTCGCGCCGGGGTGCTTGGCGCCCACGTCGATGGTCAGGTCGAAGATGAAGTTGTCGAAGGCCTCATTGCCGCTGCCGTCGGCGACCGGATGGGCGGGGTCGGCCGGAAGCGAGCCCGTTTCGATCATCGCTTTCGGCGTGGCCGCGCTGCCGTAGCCGGCAGCGTCCGGGGTCAACTTGATGGAGGTCGTTCCCTGGTTTTCGCCCTGGAGGGTCAGCTGGGAGGCCCAGTTGCCCTTGGCGTCCTTCCAGAGCAGGGGCTTGGAGATGAGGTAGGTGCCGCTGGGGAAATAGAGGATGCGCGGACCGCCGCTCACCTGGTGAACGGTGGCGGTGATCGCGTTCTGGATGGCGGTGGTGTCGTCGGTCGACCCGTCGCCCACCGCGTGGAAGTCCTTGACGTTGACCATGCCGCCGAGGTCGTCGGGGAAGGTGCGCTCGGCGGCAATCGTGGACCACCCGGAGGGCGGCGTCCACCCCGAGGTGGCCGCCGGTTGGGCGGTGGCCGCTGACGCGTGCCGCTCGGGCATGCCCGCCGAGGCGAGGGGTACCGCGAGGAGCAGTGCGGCGGTTACGGCCAGGAGGTGCTTCTTCGTCATCGACCTGCCTCATGTCTCGAGCGGGCGTGGAGCGCTGATCCGATGAATGCTGGGTCCGGGCACGCTAACGAAGGGCTCGACAGGTTTCAATCGCCTGATCTGTACACTTGATCACGGTGGCGGCAAGGCGCAGGTCGGTGGTTCACCGGGTCAGACGCCCGGCCTTGGCGATTCTTGATCAGTTGAACGTCGGCCGCCTCGCGTACCCCGTGCCCGGCCCGGGCGAGTTGACCACACTTTGATCGTGATTTATGTTTGTCGATACGACAAACATAAATGGGCGTTTGTCGCCGGTCCGCGACCATCGGTGATGCCCTGGGATCGACTCGTGGAGGATCGGACGGTCATGAGAAGGCGTACTCTTGCCCTGTCGATGGGCATGGCGGCCCTGCTGGCCGCGCTCGGGGGATTGGTTCTGGCGACTCCCGCGTCGGCGGCGAGCGGCTGCAGCGTCACCTACGCGGTCAGCGGCCAGTGGCCCGGCGGCTTCGGGGCCAACCTCACCATCAAGAATCTGGGCGACCCCATCACCTCATGGACCCTGGTCTGGTCGTATCCGGCGGGCCAGCAGGTGACCCAGGCGTGGAACGCCACCGTCACCCAGAGCGGCTCGCAGGTGACGGCCAAGAACGTCGGCTACAACGGGTCCGTGGCGACCAACGCGACCGCCTCGTTCGGCTTCAACGGCACGTGGACCGGCAGCAACCCGGTGCCGACCAGCTTCACGCTCAACGGCACCGCGTGCACGGGCAGCGTCACCGGCAGCACCGGGCCGTCGCCCACGCCGTCGCGGACCACCGCCGGCCCGACCACGGGCCCGACCCAGCCGCCGGGCGGCGGCGTCCCGTCCGACGCGGCCTGGGTGGCCACCGGGGCGTTCGACTCCTGGACGAACAACGGCTACACGCTGAACAACGACGTGTGGGGCGGCGGCGCGGGCTCGCAGACGATCTGGGCGCGTACCGGCACCAACTGGGGCGTCGTGTCCAACCAGCCGCGTACCAGCGGGGTGAAGTCCTACCCGCACACCGGCAAGACGCTCAACCGCACGCTGTCCTCGCTGCACTCGGTGAGCAGTTCGTTCAACGTCAGCGTGCCCAGCGACGGCGACTACGAGACCGCGTACGACATCTGGGCCAACAACAACGCCTACGAGGTCATGATCTGGGCCAACCAGAAGGGCGCGGTGGGCCCGATCGCGGAGTCCTACGACAGCAACGGCGCGGTACCCAGCGCCAGCAACGTCAACGTGGGCGGCAGCACCTGGAACGTGTACCGGGGTTCGAACGGCAGCAACGCGGTCTACTCGTTCCTGCGGACCAGCGCCACCAACTCCGCCACGATCGACGTCCTGGCGGTCCTGAACTGGCTGCGCACCCAGGCCTGGTGGGGCGACGTGACGGTGGGCGACGTCCAGTTCGGCTTTGAGCTGAGCGGTACCGCAGGCCAGTCCAACTTCGTCTGCAACAGCTTTTCGATCACCTCGAGCTGATCACCTCGAGCTGATCACCTCGAGCCGAACGGGAGCGAAGCAACGGCGACGGGCGCCCGCACCGGACCAACCGGGCGGGCGCCCGCCCTTCCCGCTCGCCGCCCTTCCCGCTCGCCGCCCTTCCCGCTCGCCGCCCGCGTCACGCGTCCAGGTAGGTCAGCACCGCCAGCACGCGGCGGTTGTCGTCCTCATCGGGCTGCAGGTCCAGCTTCGCGAAGATGTTGTTGATGTGCTTGGCGACCGCCTTCTCGGTGACCACGAGCCGGCTGGCGATGCCGGCGTTCGTGCGCCCCTCGGCCATCAGCCCCAGTACCTCCCGCTCCCGCTGGGTCAGCCGCCCCAGCGGCTCGTTGTGCACCCTGCGCGACAGCAGCTGGGCCACCACCTCCGGGTCCATCGCGGTGCCGCCACCCGCGACGCTCCGCACCGCCTCGACGAACCGGGTGACGTCGGATATCCGGTCCTTGAGCAGGTAGCCGATGCCGCCGCCGCCCCCGGACAGCAGCTCGCGGGCGTAGAGCTGCTCGACGTGCTGGGACAGGATGAGCAGCGGCAGTCCGGGGATGCGTTCGCGGGCCTCGATCGCGGCCCGCAGCCCCTCGTCGGTGAAGGTCGGTGGCAGCCGCACGTCCACCACCGCCACGTCGGGGTGCTCGTCGATCAGCGCGGCGCGCAGCGCCGGGCCGTTGTCCACGGCCGCCACGACCTCCATGCCGTACGCGGTGAGCAGCCGGATCAGTCCGTCCCGGAGGAGGGCGAGATCCTCACCGATGACAACGCGCACGGCAGCTCCATGGTCAGCTCGGTCGGCCCGGAGGGCGGACTGGACACGGTGAGCGTGCCGTCGAACGCCGCCAGGCGCCGCCGGATGCCGTCCAGCCCACCGCCGGCCGTCACGCCGGCACCACCCACGCCGTTGTCCCGCACGATCGCCGTCAACGTACCGTGCTCATGGGCCAGCCGCATCCACGCCTGGGTGGCGAGGCTGTGCTTGACCACGTTGGTCAACGCCTCGGCCACCGCGAAGTAGGCGGCCGACTCCACCGGGGCGGGTGCCCGCCCGGGCAGGCGGATGTCCAGGTCCACCGGGAGCGACAGGGTCAGCGCCAGCGCGCGTACCGCGCCGTCGAGCCCGCGCTCGGCCAGCACCGGCGGGTGGATGCCGCGTACCAGGTCGCGCAGCTCGGACAGCGCCTGGCCGCTGGACTCGCGGGCCTCGGCCAGCAGCGTCAGCGCGGTCCGCGGGTCGCTGGCGAACAGCTGCTCGGCCAGCCCGATGTTCATGCCGAGCGCGACCAGGCGCGCCTGCGCCCCGTCGTGCAGGTCCCGCTCGATGCGGCGCAGCTCGGCGGCGGACGAGTCCACCACCTGCGTGCGGGACTCGGACAACTCGGTCACCCTGACCGCCATGGCTCGCCGGCCGGGCCCGAGCAGCGACGCGCTGAACAGGGCGTGGCCGCGCAGGAGGTGCGGTCCGGCGATCAGCCCGATCGGCAGGAACACCACGCCCGCCGGTATCGACAGCGCCCAGAAGATCGAGTGGCCCGGCAGCAGCAGCCAGAGGAACGGCGCGACCAGGATGCCACCCACCCCGTGCAGGATCAGACTGGCCGGCAGCGTACCGAGGGCGGCGCCGACGGGCAGGCCGGCGAACCCCCACAGCAGGTCCCGCCAGGTGGCCGGGTCCGTGAGCAGCCACCGGCACCGGCGCAGCCGGCCACCGAGCGTGCCGGCCAACTCCGGGCGCTCCGGCGGGGGCTCACGGTACGGGCTAAGGATCGTCACGCCCGACCAGTCCCGGGCCCAGCGACGCTGCAGCCCGGTCACCCGGCGCAGGCCGGCAGCGGCGACGGGCAGGGTCAGGACCCCGATGCCGAACGGCAGGAAGACGATCGACAGGAAGGTCACGATGACCAGCGCGAGCGCCACGTGCGCCGCCACCGCGATGGCCAGCCCGCGCAGGCAGCTTCGCGCGATGACGCGCAGCCGCTCCCGGATGCCCCTGTCCATCGAAGCCTCCCCGTGGCCCACACGCCGTCGGTGTCCGTCAGTCACTCCATTCTGGTCGATCCTGGCCGTCGAGCCAGTGGTGCTATGACCACCATCGCCTCGGGTATTTCTACCCGTGTGTCCGCACCCAGCCGGCGCGCATGCTCGCAGTCGATCCCGACCGACTTGCGAGGAGAGGCGAGATGAGCCGAGCTGACACCATCCACGAGCCCGGGGCCGAGGCACTGAGACTGGTCTCGGTCACCAAGAGGTACGGTACCGGCGGCTCGGCGGTCGCCGCGCTGAACGGCGTGAGCCTGACGCTGGCCCCGGCGACCTTCACCGCGATCATGGGGCCGTCCGGGTCCGGTAAGAGCACGCTGCTGCACTGCGCGTCCGGGCTCGACCAGCCGGGGGAGGGGCAGGTCTTCATCGGCGGTGTCCCGCTGCGCTACGGCAGCGAGACCGAGGTGACGAGGTTCCGCCGCGGGCGGATCGGGTTCATCTTCCAGCAGTTCAACCTGATGCCCGCGCTGACCGTACGGCAGAACGTCGCGCTACCCTCGCGGCTGGCCGGGGTGCGGGTGGACAAGCGGCGCTGCGCGGACGTGCTGACCCGGGTGGGGCTCGACCACCGCCGCGACCACCGGCCCGGTGAGCTGTCCGGCGGCGAGCAGCAGCGGGTGGCCGTGGCGCGGGCACTCGTGTCGAATCCGACCCTGATCTTCGCGGATGAGCCGACCGGTGCGCTGGACACACGGGCCGCCCGCGACATCCTCGCGCTGCTGGAGGAGTCGGTACGGGTGTTCGGCCAGACGGTGGTGATGGTGACCCACGATCCGGTGGCCGCCTCGTACGCCGACTCGGTGCTGTTCCTCGCCGACGGGCGCATCGTCGGGCGGTTGGCCGACCCGACCGCGGCCGTGGTCGCCGAGCGGATGACCCAGCTCGGGGACGAGGTCGCCGGTCGGCGCGCGGGAAGGGACTCCTGAGCCATGTTCTCCCTCGCGCTGCGTTCGCTGCGGTACCGCGTCGGCGGATTCGCGGCCAGCTTCATCAACGTGTTCCTCGGCGCCGTCGTCCTGATGGCGTTCGCCTCGCTGTTCGACACTGCGGGCGAAGCCGGAGTGCCGGCCGCCGACCACGAAACGCTGACCACGATGGGGTACGTCATCGGCGGATGGGGTGCGCTCATCGTCGCCTTCGGCGTGGCCGCCACCCTGAACCTCTCGGTACGCCAGCGCGGCACCGAGATCGGCCTGCTGAAGTCGGCCGGTGCCACGCCCGCCCAGATCGGCCGGATGATCGTGGGGGAGGCGGCCGTCGTCTCGGTGGTCGCCGCCGTCATCGCCATCCCGGTCGCCTTCTTCGCCGGGCGGGCCCTGGTGGCCGCGCTGGTGTCCAGCCACCAGATCGGCCACGCCACCGGGTACCACTTCGGCGTCCTGGCGCTGGGCCTGGGGCTGGGCGACACGTTCGCCGCCGCGGGCATCGCCGCGTTCGTCACGGCCCGCCGCGCCGCCGCGCTGCGCACCAGGCAGGCCGTCACGTCGGCCACGGTCGAGCGGCGCGGACTGGGCAGGAAGCGAGCCATCGCCGGCGCCATCTTCGCGTTCGCCGGCGTGGACTGCGCGGTGCTGACCGCCACGGTCCTGCACGACCAGGGCTTCGTCACCGAGGCGGTGGCCGGCGAAGCGTGCATTCACAGCGCCATCGCGCTCGCGCTGTTCTCTCCCGTGCTGCTGCGCCTGGTGACCGCGGTGATCGGGCCGGTTGTCCGGGCGTTCGGCGGCGTGAGCGGCCACCTCGCCGACCTCAACGTGCGGCAGCGGACCAGCCAGGCGGCCGGCGTGCTGATGCCGGTCATCCTGTTCATCGGGCTGGCCGCCGGGTCGCTGTACCTGCAGCGGGTCCAGAACCGCGCGCTCGCCGCCGGCCACGCCGCGCAGTCCGCCGACGAGAAGGCCGTGGAGACTCTCAACCTCATCATCGTCGGCATGATCGCGGTGTTCGCCGCGGTGGTCCTGATCAACCTCGCCATCGCGACCACCGTCCATCGCCGCCGGGAGTTCGGCCAGCAGCGGCTGATCGGGTCCACGCCCGGGCAGGTGCTGCGCATGCTGAGCCTGGAGACCGTGGTCACGGTGGTCACCGGCCTGGTCTTCGGCACCGTGGCGGCGCTGGCGGGGGTGGTTCCGTACAGCATCGCCCTGGCGCACCGGGTCGTTCCCGATGCCGGGTGGGCCACGTACCTTGCCGTCGCGGCCACCGCGGTGGTGCTGACCTTTGTCGCCACCCTCGGCGCCGGCGGTCGGGCGATCGAGAGGCCGGCGCTGGACGCGGTCGCCGTGGACGCCTGATCCGACGGCCCGCCCGACCCGCCCGACCCCTCGACCCCGCCTGGCCCCTGCCCGTCTCGCTTCTCGGCCCGTCTCGCTCCCCGGCCCGCCCTGCCCCGGTCCGCCCTGCCCCGGTCCGCCCTGCCCCGGTCCGCCCTGCCCCGGTCCGCCCTGCCCCGGTCCGCCTCGCGGCGGGCGGGGGCGGGGCGGCCGTCATCAGGCCCGCAACGGCTGCTCCGGCCGGCTCGACGGCGTCTGCAGCCAATCGAGGTTCTCGCTGACGCTGGCGAGCCAGTTGGCCACCTCCATGAGGCGCTCGCCGTCCGCGCCGTTGCTCGCCGTGGCGATGGCCGCCAACCGGTCACCGATCCCCGCGCCGTCCATAGGTATGACCTCGCTCTGGTCGACCCGGCCCGCCGGCAGCCTCCGCGCGAGGTCGAGGTATGCGCGCCGCAGGTGCCGCGCGACATCGTTCAGCGCGTCCGTGGCCTCCGGCCACTCGGACAGCGCCGCCACGGAGTTGCGACGCAGCAGGAATTCGGACCCGTGCAGGACATGGTTGCCCACCACGAGGTACGCCTCCCAGTACACCATCTCGAACCGTGGGTCCGGCCGCTCCCCGTAGTACTGGCAGGTCGACGCCTCGCAGAGGATGAACTCGCGATGTGGCGGCGCGAGTATCGCGTCCGGCCGGTCCCGAGACGATCCCCGACCGGTCAGCACCGCGACGGTTTTCTCGATCAGATCGGCATTGGCCCTCAGGTACGCCGAGGTCCGCTGGCGCAGCTCACCACCGGCGCCCTTGGGCCACATCAGCAGGCCGGCGGCGATACCGACGGCCCCGCCGGCCACGACGTCCAGGATCCGGGCACCGGCCAGGTGCCAGTCGGCCGGCGCGAGTTGGGCGAAGACCACCGTCACCATGGCCGTCAGGGCGGCCTGGGGCCCGATCCTGCCCGGCAGCGACGCGACCCCGAACGCCAGCAGCGAGGTGACCAGCAGGAACAGGGCGTATGGCACCGGGCCGGGAGCGAACTGGAGCAACAGGCCGGTCGCGACCGCACCGATCACCGCGCCGGCGACGGAGTGGAACAGGGTGGTCCGGGTGTTGAGGGCGGAGGTCCGCATCACCGTGAGGGTGGCCAGCAGCACCCAGAACCCGTGCGACAGGTCCAGCACCCCGGTGAGGGCCCTCGCCGCGGCCAGAGCCACGGCCAGCCGCAGGGCGCTCTGGAAGTAGGCGGACCGTGGGTTCAGGTTTTCCCGCAACTGCCGGAGGAACAGGTAGAAGTCGCCGCACTCCGCGTACCAGAGCGATCCCGACTCGGCCGGCGCCCCCTTGTCCGCCCGCAGGGTCGGGCCCCGCAGCGCGACGCGCGCGGCGACGGTCAGGAAGTCGACGTGCTGGACGATGGCCTGCAGGCCCAGCAGCAGCCGGAGCCGGTCGACCTCGTCCGGCCGCGCTCTGTCCGCGGCTGGCGGATCGAACGCCGGATCCGCCTCGTTGGGCGGGTTACCGACGTTCAATTCGCCGGATCGCAGGGCGTTGCCGGCCGCGCGCAGCGCCGTTGCGGATCGGCGCAGCAGCCCGGCCGCCTCGGCGTCGTGGCGCGACTGGACCGCGGGCCGGGCCAGGAACCGGCGCAGCAGCCCGGCGACCTCCCAGATGGTCCACGCGCAGTCGCGCAGCGCGCGGTCCCGCCGGCCGGCGGAGAGGGGTCGTTCGCTCCACGGCGTTCCGGGCACCCGGGTGGCCCGGATGGCCTCGGTGGCCCGGCGCTGCGACTCGGCGACCCCGTCGCCGTCTCCGTCTCCGGTCCGGCCGCCGGCCACCACCGCCGAGGACCGCTCGACCAGGTCGGCGAGGGCCTCCGCGGCCGCCGCGACGCGTTGCCCGTACGACACGGGTGCCGGATCCGGCCACAGCAGCACCTCCGCGGCGGCGGTGAGCGCCATCCCGATGGCCGCCCCGATCAGCCGGGACGGCAGCCCGGTGAGGTGGTGCGGGGGAAAGTTGGCGACGATGAAGAACAGTTGCAGGCCGTTCGCGAGTCCCAGCAGGCGTGGTCCGGTGGCGCTGAAGAAGGCCACCGCGAACCCGATGACGAGCACGCCGGGCACCGCGGCCCAGAGGTTCACGTTGAGCAGCGTTCCCAGGGCGACGAGGGCGCAGGTCACGGGTGTCGCCGCGAGCAGGATCCGCGACCGTTGGGGGGCCGGGCCCGGCAGCTGGATGAAGATGCCGGCGGCGATCACTCCGAAGATGACGTAGGTGGCGAGCACCTGGTTGTGGATGGCGTACAGGCAGATGTAATAGGGGGGCAGGGCGGTGATGGTCAGGCGGAGGGCCCGCAGCGAGATCCGGTATCCCGGGTCCCGGCGGCGCAGCCGTTCCAGGAGGCCCGCGCCGATCACGTGTGGCTCCCCCGATCCGCCCACGCTTGGTCAAGGGACGCCGACGCCGTCAGCGGCGTGCGGCGCGGCCGCGCGGCCAGGATGGGCGGCCCATGTCGCCAATCTAGCCGCAGGCGCGGTGTGGCGTCTTACGGATGAGCAGCCGGACAGGTGCCTCCGGATGCCCGCTGGAGACAGCCCGACCTCACGGCGCGCCCGCCGGTGGCTTCTGTCTACTGTGGACGATCATCGCCGCGCGTTCCCGTCGCGGTACCCGGTGCCGGCTAGACTGGCGTCATGTCCGTTTCGTCCCTCCACTGGGCGACGGCCGCCTCCGTGCGGCTGCGCGCGACCAACGCGTACCTGGTGGATGCCGCGCTGGCGGTCGCCGTCGCCGTACCGCTGTCGGTACCCTTCCTGACCGATCCGCCGTCACTGGTGACCGTCGCGGGCGGCTTTCTGAACGCCGGCACGGTGGTGCCGCTGGTCTGGCGGCGGCGGTGGCCGTTCGGCGTCGCCGTTGTCGTGTTCGTCTTCGCCTCGCTGGTCTCGCTCTACGGCCGACCGGGCCAGATGCTCCAGTATGGCGGGCTGGTCGCCGTCTACACCGTCGCCGACCTGGGCCGGCCGTGGCGGCGACGGTTCATCCTGGGGACGATCCTGGTCACTTTCCCGCCGGCCATGCTGCTGGTCAAGCACAACTCGGCGCCGGAGTTCATGTTCACCCTGCTGCTGCCGCTGACCGGCTACCTGCTCGGTTCCCTCGCCCGCACCGAGCGGGCCCGGCGGGAGGCGCTCGCGGACCGGGCCGTCGAGCTGGAGCGCGGGCGGGAGGCGGACGCCGCGCGGGCGGCGGCGGAGGAGCGCAACCGCATCGCCCGCGACATGCACGACGTGCTCGCGCACGCGGTCAGCGTGATGGTCGTGCAGGCCGAGGCCGGGCCGGTGGTGGTCGCCACAGACCCGGAGCGGGCCGCGCGCACGTTCGACATCATCGCCGAGGCCGGGCGGGCGGCGATGGCCCAGCTGTCGGACACGCTCGGAGTGCTGAAGGTCGAACGGGGGCCACGGGAACGCCCGCCCCGGGTCCCGTCGCCGACCGTGGCGGCGATCCCGTCGCTCGTCGACCAGGCCCGCCGCGCCGGCCTGCGCGTCGAGCTGCGGGTCGAGGGGCGCACCCGGCCGCTCGCGGTGAATGCCGAGGTGGCCGCGTACCGCATCGTGCAGGAGGCGCTGACCAACGCGCTGCGCCACGCCCGGGCCGGCTCGGTCGAGGTGCGCCTCGGCTGGGGGGAGCACCTCGACATCACGGTGACCGACGACGGGCCGGGTGCGGGCGACGACGGCCCGGGAACGGCCGGGCCCGGTGCTGGCGGGCCCGGTGCTGGCGGGCCCGGTGCTGGTGGGCCGGGTGCCGGTGGGCACGGGCTGGACGGGATCCGGTGGCGCGCCGAGGAGTGCGGCGGGTGGGCCGAGGCCGGCCCCACCCCGGCCGGCTTCCGGGTCGCGGCAAGGTTGCCGGCCACCGCGCCGGGCGCCGCGGAACGGGTGCGGCTGCCCGCCGCCGCGCGGCCGGCGCTTC